>JAUTWY010000160.1 GCA_030838305.1 Acidobacteriaceae bacterium | reverse complement strand
GACGGCACCAACCAGCAGCGTATGACCGATCAGGGCTACGCCGTTTCGCCCAACTGGTCACCGAATGGGCAGTTCCTTACCCTGGCGTGGATTCGCAAGTATGGTCCCGGCGAACCCGGCTCCTCCGACATTTATCTGATGGATATCGCCAGCAAACAGTGGGTTCAGCTCACCCACGATGGCGGGCGCAACGATTTTCCTTCATGGTCGCCCGACGGTCGTCACCTCGTTTTTCAGTCGGGCCGTTCCGGCAAGGAAGAAATCTGGATGATGCTCGCCGACGGTACCAAGCTCCATCAGTTAACGTTTACGGGACGCAACTCGCAACCGAACTGGAGTTGGAAGTAGGAAATAAAGAGTCATAAATCAAAACACTTCGTCTGGGCTCGATGCTGATTTTCGGGTTCGCAGGAGGATTCAACTTGAAGAGGATCAACGTGAAAAATATTAACTCCGCTCAACAAACCGTGAAGGTGCTCGCAACCATACTCGCATTGTGTGCGATTTTGATGCTGGGCGCTTGCAAAAAGAAAGCTGCTCCGCCGCCACCACCGCCACCGCCAGCTCCAACCGCCTCCATCTCGGTAAGCCCTGACACAGTTCCGCCAGGACAGGCGGCAACACTGAGCTGGCAGACTTCCGGCGCCACCGACGTCTCCATTGACGGCATCGGCGCGGTGCAGGCCAGCGGATCGCAGCAGGTCACACCTAGCGAATCGACGACCTATCACCTCGTCGCCAAAGGTTCAGGCGGGACTCAAGAGGCCACGACACGCCTGACAGTAGCGGCACCGCCGGTGGCTACCACTCCACCTCCTTCGGCATCGGAAGAGGATCTGTTCGGACAGACGGTGAAGGACATCTACTTCGACTATGACAAGTCCGATATCAGCGGCGCGCAGCAGGCTTCGGTGCAGGCCGATGCGCAGTTCCTCAGTCAGCACTCCGGTATCAACTTTACGGTTGAGGGGCACTGCGATGAGCGCGGGTCCACGGAGTACAACCTGGCTCTGGGCGATCAGCGGGCTTCCTCAGTGAAAAACGCTCTGGTGTCGGCGGGAGTAACCGCCGGCCGCATCAAGACCATCAGCTACGGCAAGGAAAAGCCGTTCTGTATGGAGTCCAACGAAAACTGCTGGCAGCAGAACCGGCGCGGCCATTTCGTTTATCAAAAGTAGTTGGTTCTACCTGTCAGGGGCGGAGAAATCCGCCCCTGATCTTTTTCCCGGGTTGTCGAGCGATATCCGCGTAACCCACAAAGCCGCCAATCCGTCTAAAATAGATTCGGAGAAATCTCTCGCTTAGGACATCTCAGCTTATGGCACATCAGCTTATGACATATCGACGATTGTCCCCTCTTTTCGCACTGCTCTGCGCCCTGGCTGTCCCGCCGGCCTGGGGCGTCAGTAAAGAAATGATCCAACTGCAAACCCAGGTTCAGCAATTGCAGGAGCAAATGACCGCCATGCAGCGCAGCTTCGACGAGCGCATGGGCGTCATGAAGAATCTGGTCGAGCGTGACACCGACTCGGTGAACAAAGTTGCCGCCGCGGTCACCGCCCTGCAGAACTCCCTGCAAAAGCAGCAGGGGGATTCCACAGGCCACGTCGAGCAGCTCTCAGGTCAGATTCAATCATTGAATGACTCGCTCGACGAACTCAAGGCTCGGCTCGCCAAGGTCAGCAAGCAGCTTGAGGACATGCAATCGTCCCAACAGAGCCAGGCCGCGCAGCAGTCCCAGCAACAGGCGCAGCAGCAGGCGATGGCATCGGCTCCCCCGCCCGATGTGCTTTACAACAACGCAATTCGCGACTACAACGGCGGCAAGAATGATCTTGCTACCCAGGAATTTTCCGATTACATCAAGTTCTACCCCAACACTGATCTGGCAGGAAACTGCTACTTCTATCTCGGCGAGATTCAATTTCGCCAGGGAAACTATCAGCAGGCCGCACAGAGCTACGACCAGGTTCTGCAGAACTTTCCCACGGGAAACAAAACTGCTTCGGCGCAGCTGAAGAAAGGTTTCGCGCTCCTCGAACTGGGCAAGCAGGAAGATGGAGTGGTCGAGCTTCGCCGCGTGATCCAGCGCTATCCCAAATCGAACGAGGCTTTGCAGGCCCGCGAACGCCTGAGAAAGCTGGGAGTCGCAAGCCGTTCCGGCGAATGATTCCACTGCCTTAATTTCGCTTCTTCAGGAGAGCCCATGACTAAGATTTCCGAAAACGATCCCGATGGCGCTAAGGGTGCAACTGAAGGCGAAGAGCGTGACCACGACGGGAATGCAGGCCTTGCAGGACAACTCGGGCACCGCGACCAGGACTCTCGGATCAAAGATGCGGATTCAGATTTTCCGGAGCCCGGTGGAAGCCCGGAACACTCCAGCGGCGGTCCGCCAAAGAAGGCGAGTCAACGAAGCAGGCATTAGCCCATGTCGGGGTTGTAGCTAGAAACTAGCAGCCAGAAGCTGCCCTTTTCAAATCGCCATCGGCCCGACTTCTTTTTCCACTTCCGCAATGTCGACCATCACGATGGCATCCCACGGGCAGCCGTCGAGAAAGCATCCATCGGGCCCTTTGCTGAGGCACTTCTTGCAGCCGATGCAGAGAATGGGATCGACCGCGATGCGGCCGAACGGAGTACTGTCTTCGTCGGCCACCCAAAACATGCAGTCTTCCACCGGACAATATTCCACGCAAGCCGGCGAGCCCGCGCATCCCGTGCAGCACTCAGTAATCACCGCCAGTTCTTTCGGTTTCTTCTTGCGCGGCGTGCTAATTCCCGTGGACTTCGGTTCGGCCTTCATCTCGTCGGGAACCATGCCGACGGCTTTGGTGGCGCCTGGTGCAGGAGGCATGCCGCGATTATAGCGTGCTTTCCGCCCGATCGAGAAGCATTGGAAGTAAGTAACCGCCGTCAGGGACTGCATTCATAGTCCCGAACGTCAGGACGTGTTTCCGGGGGATGCAAGATTGGCCGCGAAGCTGCGGAGGAATGCAGCCGGCGGCGTAAGCCGCGGGTTGAGAGTGCGAGGGGAGCGAGCCCGACGGGGCGAAAGAAAACTACGAGACGCCCTCCGTCACTCTTTGCCTCCGCATTCCCCGAACGGATTTTTCTCCTAAAAACTCACAACTCGCCTGAAATCCACTCTCCCGCTTCTGCTATAGTGAACCCCTGCAAAGGAGCATTCCATGGCTGGAAAAAGTCTGAACCGCGTTCAACTGATCGGTAACCTAGGTAAGGATCCCGAGGTCAAATACACTCCCCAGGGAACGCCTGTAGCCAAACTAACCATCGCCACCAACGAGCGCTTCAAAGACAAGGCTGGCGAGTGGCAGGATCGTACCGAGTGGCACAACGTGGTGCTCTGGCAGCGCCTTGCTGAAATTGCCGGCGAGTATCTGAAGAAGGGCGGCAAGGTCTACATCGAAGGCCGTCTCCAAACCCGCTCCTGGGACGACAAGACCAGCGGCCAGAAAAAATATATGACCGAGGTCGTGGCCAGCGACCTCATCCTGCTCGGCGGACGCGGCGAAGGCAGCGGCGGTGGAGACTTCAAAGAAAGTTCACGCGGCGCATCCTCGGGCGGCGGCAACAACTTCGATCAGCGCACGCCCGAGCCCGAGCACGCCACGGCCGGCTCAGGCCCCATCACGGATGAAGACATTCCATTCTAGGCTAGTCCTATGACCGAACAACTAGCCGACAAGCAATGCGTGCCCTGTCGCGGCGGAGTGCCTCCACTCAAGGGCAGGGAACTCGATGCCCTGCACAGAAACGTTCCCCAATGGAACGTGGTCAACGAACACCATCTCACTCGCGCCTACACATTTCCTGACTTCAAGCAGGCGCTCGATTTCGTGAATCGTGTGGGAGCGGTGGCCGAGGAGCAAGGCCACCATCCCGACATTCTCCTGACCTGGGGCAAAGCCGAGATCACGATGTGGACGCACAAAATTGATGGCCTCACCGAGAGCGACTTCATCATGGCCGCCAAGATCGACCGCCTGCAAGGATAGTACCTGCACCATCTCGGTTGTCCCTTGGTCGGTTGATGCAATACGGGATGCTCCGCCGTTTAGCCGCGTGGCGCCGCCAGAGTTCAGCCCCGGCGTAGCCGTGGGGTGGGTAGTCGGCTAGGAAATCGGCCCCACAGGGGCGAACGGCTAGCCCTGACAGATTCCGGGGACGGACACTTTTGTCCCTCCCCTTTTTCGTTGTTGGTTGACGCTCCTTCCGAAACGCCGCGACCATCACCATTACAAATTTAGTTTTGCCGCAGCGGCGGCATCGGGAACGCAATGTTATAGGTTCTGGCTCCTACTCCCACTCCACCTTGGCAGCTGTTAGGCGGGGTGGTGCACACCGACCGCGTACCTTGACACTCCGCTGCCCAAAACATATAGCCGAGCATCCCATGCGTGGTCCCTGCGCCATTTGGCGCCACGGTTTCAACATAGCTTCCCGTACTGTTCTCAAGCGATGCGCTGAAGTTGGTGCACTCCGGAGCAGGATTCTGCCCGGTGACAATGTACACGCTCCCCGTAAACTTCGCGGGGGCCAGCGGCCCAATCGGAGGACTGTACTGCGGCTTGCCGTCAACGTGCTCCTGCCAATTCGACTCGGCTCCGGAAGTGTTGGGTTGCTTGTTCGGCACCATGGCGTTGGCATAATCCAATACCGGCGTTGACGTTTGCAGCCAGTTGGCGGTCGCCTGCCGGCGGAGTCCAATCAGGTAGCGATCTCCAGCGGCCAGGTCAATCGTCAAGCGGGCCGCAGGATTCGCTCCGCTCCCGTCATACGGAAGTTGCGATCGATACGCATTGATAAACGCTTGTAGCCCCGTCAGGTTCGGACTGGAGCTATTCTCATAATCAATCTCAATCCCTACGCCCAGACTCTTGGCCACCGCGGCCGCGTTCAAGCCCAGCAGCGTCGCATTCTGTGATAGCGCCTGATCCCAAAATGAGGTATAGGTGATGCCGCCAATCGAAAGCATCACCCGAATATTGTGCGAGGTGAAATAACTCACGACAGCTGAATTCATTCCCATGGGCACTCCGTTCACCGTCTGGGAGTCATTGGTTTTATTCAAAAGCTTAAGCGGCTGCACAAAACTTAGGACGACAAGGTTCACGGATGGAAGCCCCGAGCCATCGCCACGATCGATGATCCAGTGATTCTTGGCATCGAAGTCGGTCATATCGCGCACCGTGCTCCAGGTGCAGAAGTCGTTGCCACAATGCCAGCTACCGTAGATTTGTATTTGAGTCTGCGCGTTTGCGGAATGGCCAGCCATAACCATAGCTGCCCCTAGAACTAGTAGGAATATCGATCTCTGTGCCATTAAGCACCTTCTTTCTGGTGCACGATTAATGACGGAACGGATTGAAATTTCAACGCGGAAAATCCTGTAGTCTCGCCAAGGTCGATCCTGTAGTCTCACAGGACCGATACAAGCTGTTCGCCCTTGTGCCACGCATCTAGTAAGGGCGGAGGACGCAATGAGGGTAGGTGGGTTTAACTGAAAGACCTCGGTGTTTGTTTCTTGTTCTGGTTGTCACCGATATCGCGCATGCCTTGTCCTAACGTTCGAATGTCCTCTTCAATCGCGTGTGATAGGTGCTTTAGTCCTTCGAGCATGTCGATAATTCCCTGATCAGCGGTATTGTTTCTGGCCTTCTCGAAGTGGTTTCTCGCCTCGCTATAGCTCATTCGGTTCCTTCCCTGAATTCATCGTCCTCTAATTAAGAGGTGCGCAACTTCCGACCGGGGACAGCCCTATGGAATCGCCATGCGAGTAATTGGCCTGCCCCAACTTCAAGTGTAGCGACTTATTTCGGCCTGACTCCGAACCAAAGTTACCCTCACCAACCCAGTCGGCTCGACTAATTCACGCAGCCGTGCCCCGCGCAACTTGCCCGCACGACTCGAAAGCCCGGGCATTGGGTGTTGGCCCGATGAGCCTTCCGTGAACGGCACGGTCTGGCAACAGGACGTAGGATTGATACATATGTACACAACCACGAAAAAACCCTTCCTATCTCTCAGCGTGCTTTCGCTGGCCTTGCTGGCCTTGCAAGGGTGCAATGCACTCAATCCCCTGTGCGGAAGCGCTCGGCCAGTTCCGACGATTGGGACTCTTTCGGTTAGCACGATTACATTTGCCGAAGTGCAGCAGGGCGTTCTTCTCACGGTGAATGGGAGTCAGTTTGTTTCGTCTTCTGTGGTGGTCATCAACGGGGTGACGCTAACCACGCAGATCCTGAGCAATCAGCAGTTGCAGGTCACGATCACGACTAACTTGATCTCCGCCCCTGGATCCGCAAACGTGGTGGTCAGGACTCCCAGCGGGAACTCGGGTGATCTGGGCTGTACAAGTGGTGGAACCAGCCGCGTATTCGTTTTGACCATCACTTAGGCCTCACGCCCCACACCTGTCAAGCCCTAAACTTGAGCGCGTTCTTGTGACTCACTGTTTTGCAATCGGCAAATAAACCATTGAAAGCAAAATATGGTTTGTCATCCCGAGCAACGCGCGAGGGATCTTGGTCTCTCCGTCCGCCCAGTCGGATCTTGCCCGCGTGGAAACTTTGCCCGTGTGCCCACCGCCTTTACACCCCCTCTCCCCGCATGTTAACCTCTCTACTGTCACCAAGATAAATCGAAACCAGAACAGGAGTGCATCAGGCGAGTGTTAGCCAGAGAGCAAAAGAAATCTGTCATTGACCAGTATCAGACGCACGCGACTGACACGGGGAGTCCCGAGGTTCAGATCGCTATTATCAGTGAACGCATTGGCCAGTTGACGGACCACTTCAAGACGCACCAGAAGGACCACGGCTCGCGCCGCGGCCTGCTCATGCTGGTCAGCAAGCGGCGTCGCTTGCTCGACTACCTCAAGAGATACGATTCCGAGCGTTATAAGACCGTCATTGGGAAGCTCGGCATCCGCAAGTAAATCCGGGAAACTAGTCCCTGAAACGTGTCTGAGAACGCCGCCTTCCTCTCGAAGCCGGCGCAGCATTTGAGGATCTTCTGCAACGTGCATCTTTTGAGCGCATCCCCGCCACACCAATCCCGATCCGAGATCGATTGGCAAAGTATCGACGCGCCCCCTCTCAATCTGCCTGGAGCCGAATGCTCCTAGTTAACAGCTGAAGGCTAAAAGCTAGGAGCTAAGAGCTGTTCTATAAGGATGAAAAATGAAACCAGAAGTTAGCACTGTGACCGTCGACCTCGCCGGCGGCAAGCAACTCTCATTCGAAACCGGAAAACTGGCCAAGCAGGCCGGCGGAGCGGCCGTTGTAAGGATGGGCGATAACGTTGTCCTCGCCACCGCCACCGCAAACCCCGACCCCCGCGAAGGTATTGATTTCTTTCCCCTCACCGTTGACTATCGCGAATACACCTATGCCGGTGGACGCTTTCCCGGCGGCTTCATCAAGCGCGAAGGCCGCATGAGCGAACGCGAAGTTCTCACCAGCCGCCAAATCGATCGTCCCGTGCGTCCCATGTTTGCCGAGGGCTTCAAGTGCGAGACTCAGATCATCGCTTTCGTGCTCTCCGCCGATGCGAGCAATGATCCTGACGTGCTCGGCATTAACGCTGCCTCCTGCGCGCTCACGATTTCTGATATTCCATTCCTAGGTCCGCTCGGCGCGGTCCGCGTTGGACAAGTCGGTGGACAGTTCGTCATCAATCCCACGTACGACGAAATGCGCGAGAGCCTGCTGAACATCATGGTCGTCGGAACCGCCGACTTCATTGTGATGATCGAATCAGGCGCGAAAGAAGTCAGCGAAGAAGTTGTGGTCGATGCAATTGAATTCGGTCACACTGAAATCAAAAAGATCTGCGCCGCCATCAAAGATCTGCGCAACAAAGTCGGCAAGAAGAAGAGGGAAGTCACTCCTCCGGAATTCGATCAGAAGTATTACGACGCGCTGAAGAAAAAAGCCGGCGCGGATTTGTCCGACGCCCTCGACACCAAGAAGCATCCCAAGGCGGAGAGCCACACGCTGGCCCGGGAACTCAAGAAAAAACTGCAAGCCGAAATTCCTGAAGATGACGAAGAAGCGCTGGCAAAGTTCAAGACATACTTCGAGACCCTGCGCGAGCGCATCTTCCGCGAACAAGTATTGGAGAAGAAACGCCGCCCCGATGCCCGCGCCTTCGACGAAGTCCGCGAAATCTGGATCGAAGCCGGTGTCCTGCCCCGCACCCACGGGAGCGCCATCTTCACCCGCGGCGAAACCCAGGCCCTGGTCACAACAACGCTGGGCACCAGCGACGACATGCAGCGCCTCGAAGGCTTCGAAGGCGAAGCCAAAAAACGCTTCATGCTCCACTACAACTTTCCGCCGTTCTCGGTGGGAGAGGTTGGGTTTATGCGCGGGGCTGGCAGGCGTGAGATTGGGCATGGGGCGCTGGCGGAGCGGGCGATTTCGGGCGTGCTGCCTTCAGAAGAGTCGTGGCCTTACGCGATGCGTGTGGTCTCAGACATTCTGGAGTCGAATGGATCGTCGTCGATGGCGA
>JAUTWY010000503.1 GCA_030838305.1 Acidobacteriaceae bacterium | reverse complement strand
GCGTGACCAGGGCGCGTGTTCCTAAGGGTTGTCTGCAACTTCTAATATTCACAGGGGTTTATGAAACTAAGCAAGCCTGTTTTCCGTAAATGAAACTACCAGGCAGCTGCGGCAATCGAATTGCATGCAACTTGTACGGTTGCCGATGAGTCTAATTAGGTACAAAGAGGGTCGGAGTCGGAGGTGATGACGGCCATGTTTGATAACGCGATGAACGATACAGTCCATAACGATAAAGACAGATTCACGGCGACCGAGCTGGCAACATTGCGCAGCGATCTGCTGCAGGGTGGCATGCTCGATTCCTACGAGGCCGCCGAACTGTTGCAGGTTTTTCTGATGGGCCGCGGCTACGGGGTTTCGCCCAAGGCGGCTCTTGACGCGGCGGGACGGGTCGAAATGGCGGGGTGCGCTCTACCGGTTCTGCAGTATGAACTGGAGAACCTCGCGATGGTGATGTAGGAGACGGCGCGGGACGGTGACCCTGCGACGCAACTACCGATGAGTTTTCACCTGAATTGGGATTTCAGGTTTTTCGGTGAGGTGAGACAGGTTCAAGATTTTGACATTCTGGGCCGGCGGTCGAAACAAGATTGACCGGACCAGTTCCACGCAAAGAGCCGGGCCAACCAGCCCGGCTTTGTGGTTTTTAGGCGGACCCGCTTCCAGATCCCCCCACATCTTCCTTGAAACGAATGCGTACCCGGATCCTGATGGCATAGAGGGTCCGTAAACATTAATTAACGCAGCGCAGCGCGAAACCTATGCGCATGGTTATCCGAACCGCACGAGCAGGACGGTAGTTGTTTCTTTAAGGACGTCTCTTCCAAGAAACCGGCAACCGGACAACTCAAACATCTCGTCCAAGGAGCATGGCGATTGGACCTACTGCCGTCCTTGTCTTTGGATTTCTATGCGCACAAGCTGCTTCCGACCAAGCCGCTAAAGACCCGCCAGCGTCGGCGAAGGAACTGATTCGGGAGGTCATCGCGAACGAAATCAAGGCGGAGAAGGCAGACTATAGCCACTGGGCTTTTCAACTTCAAACCGAGAAGGCGGGAAAAAGCGAAATCGATCAGCTGGTCGAGACGAAGGATGGCAATCTGCAAATGCCCATCTCCATGAATGGTACCCCTCTCACTGCGAAACAGAAACAGCAAGCGAATCAGCGTCTACAGAACTTCATTCACAATCCGAGCGCGCTGCGAAGGTCCTTGCGAGACGAAAATGAAGACGCTACCCGCAGCCAGAACATGCTTAAGCTGCTCCCGGATGCATTCAACTTCAGTGATGAAGAGAAACGCTCAGGAAAATTAGTGAAACTGAAGTTCACACCCAACCCGCGGTTTCGGCCGCCATCGCGCGAGGCCCAGGTATTTCACGCGATGGAAGGGGAAATCACGGTCAACCGTGAGCAACTCAGGCTTGTAGAAATCTCAGGTCATCTCGTGCATGAAGTGAAATTTGGAGCCGGCCTGCTGGGGCAACTCGATAAAGGCGGGCAGTTTTACGTCAAGCAAGAACAAGTAGCGCCGGGGTTTTGGGAGATGACAGCTCTGAATGTACAAATGCGGGGAAAAGCTCTGTTCTTCAAGACCATTGGGGTGCGGCAGAAGATAGTTCGCAGCGGCCTACATCGGGTGTCCGACGATCTAACACTGGCTCAAGCAGCGGACATGCTCAAGAAATAATGTGTCGGCGGCGGGATTGGCGACGATCTTCGACAGTAGAAATCGCTGTTAGCTTACTTCCTTTTCGGTGCCGCTACTGCCGCGCGGTTGGCGCGTTCTTGCAGAGCTAAAGTTACGACTTGCATCATGTCGTCCTGGGGGGCGGGTTTCCCGGTCCAGATTTCGAATTGGCGGGCGGCTTGGTGAACGAACATTTCGATGCCGGGGATGATTTGCGCGCCGCGTTCTTTCGCGAGTTGCAGCAGACGGGTCTCGCCGGGATCGTAAATCATGTCGAAGACGTAACGCGCGTTGATTTCTTTCTCCTGCAGCGGCGTCTCGCGCGAGTTGCCCATGCCGACCGGGGTGGCATTGATGATCACATCGAAAGAATATTTTTTCAGGTCGGCGCGTTTGATCGCCCGCGCGTGGGCGCGCCGGGCAAGCTTTTGCGCGGGGGCGAGGCTGCGGTTCAGGAGGAAGACTTCCGCTCCGCGTTCTTTGAGGCCGAAGACGGCGGCGCGGGCGGCGCCTCCGGCGCCGAGCACGAGAATCTTCGCATCCTGAAGAGTAGTGAGGCGGCGTTCGAGAGGGCGGACAACTCCGGACGTGTCGGTGTTGAAGCCATAGAGTTTGCCATCCTGGGCGCGAACCACGGTGTTGCAGGCCCCGATCTTTGTGGTGTGCGAATCGGTGTTGTCGAGGTGAGAAAGGATGGCTTCCTTGTACGGCATGGTGATGCTGAGGCCATGGATGGGAATCTGGCGCACGCAGTTCAGCAGGTCTTTGAGCGTCTTGGCGTGCAGGGCGAGATACACGGCATTGACATTTTCGCGGCGGAAGGCCGCATTCATGATGGCGGGAGAGAGCGAGTGGGCGACGGGGTCTCCCGCAACGCCGTAAACGCGAGTGGCGGCGTCGACCGATTCGATACGGTAGAGGCTGCGCAACTCCTGCGCGGTAGCCTGGCCGGGAGCGGTTTCTTCTCCTGCACTGATGGAGGCGAAGGTGAAGACGCTGCCGGCGCGGACTCCAAGGACGCGGCTGATGATGCCTTGTTCGCCCATGCAAAGGCCGACCAGAGAATGTTTGTCGGCTTCGCGTCCAAGAAACTGGATCATGGAAACATTGTCGGAAAGAGTGGTAGCCGTGCTGACGACTTTGTAGAAGTCAGCAGGAAAGGCACGCATCTTTTCCAGAGTTTCGTCGAGCTTCTTTGTGCCTCGAAAGTCGTGAAAGGAGAGAATCAGTGCGGAGCGGGTGCGCAGTTTTTGCAATTGAGCCGGTTTGCACTTGAGCGCGGTTTGCAGTTCGACGTCAACCAGTTGGCACCCAGCGGCTGAAGCCTTCGAAAGAATGTCGAGCTGAGAGCCGATCGAGCCGCGAAATTTGCCTCCGCTGGCGACGCGACGGCAGGTAGCAATACCCGTGGTGCCGGGGTGAGTTTCGAAGAAATGTTTGATCTTCTGGATCGCCAGGCCGGGCTTTGAAATGTAGTCCAACCTGAACTCAAGAAAGGGGTTATCGCGAATCACGGCCTCGGCTTTTTCAACCATTTCGGAGGGGTCAGGAGCGGTAACGGCGACACAGACCCGAGGCAAGCGCAGGGGTAGCAATCGCGGCGAATAGCTGTTGGCAGCAGAAATCATTCTGAATCTAGAGGTTCGGCGCGAATCTTACAGGGGCTGAATTGCAGATGCAACAGGGATTCGCAAATTGGCCGAAAAAACCTATTTCCCGCAGTCCCCTGACACCCTCGTAACCTTGACCCCCTCTTACCTGCTTGTTACCGTCCCAATTGAAGCCTTGTTTCCACTGCATTGTGCTGGAGAAGGGGCGCGGTGTGTCTCTTTGTCGGAGGTAACATGAAGAAAATAGGACTTTTATTGTTGTTGGCCGCAACCTCAGGGTGGGCCCAATCGAGCGGCAGTGAGACTGCAGCCGACGTAGCGACTCCTGACGGGACGCTGGCGACGTCTGCCAGCTTTCCCATCCAGCGGATCTTGAAGCCCACGTATGCCGATGTGTACTGCGCTGGGTTCATCAGCCGGCAGAGTCTCCCCGACTCCAACTACGTGTCTGGCGGGTTAGAAACTCCACAAACCACGAAGTACTCCAACGGCGAGTTGGTTTATCTCAGAGGGTCAGGCTACAGCGCCGGAGCGCAGTACGAAATTATTCGCGCTTTGCGGGACATCAACGAGTATGAAATGTTTCCCGGCCAGCGGAAACTACTCAAGGCCACGGGACAGGCATACGGAGTAATTGGCCGGGTGCGCGTGATCGATACCCGTAGCAAGTTGGCGGTGGCGCAGGTGGAATATTCCTGTGATCCAATCAATCCTGGCGATACCGCGATTCCTTTTGCCGAGAAGCCGATGGTGCCTTTTCATCCACCTCTGCGGTTTGACCGGTTCCTGCCGACTGGCAGCAAGATTTCCGGGCGCATTGTGATGGGGAAGGATTTTGATTCAGAATTCGGAACGGGTCAGAAGGTTTACCTCAACGTGGGAGCCAACCAGGGTGTGAAAGTCGGCGACTATTTCCGCGCAGTGCGGCATTACGAGGAGGATCTCAAGGATCCCGTGGATTCGCTTTCGTTCAAAGCGGCAATCAGTGAAGACACCCAGAAGAAACAGCCCTCGTTCGATCCAGGCAGGTTCGAGAAGGGCAACGGGCCTGTGATTCACGTCAGGGATTTGCCGCGGCGTGCAGTAGGTGAAATCGTTGTCATCGGGACCACGCCGACCACGGCCACAGGAATGATCGTGTTTGCCATGGAAGATGTGCACGCGGGCGACGGTGTGGAATTGGACGAACAGACGCAGGCACAGTAACCATACGCAAGCGGAAATATGAATCGAGCCGGAGACGGGTGACCGTCTCCGGTTTGCTTTTGGAGCAGCGGTCAGGTGATTACGGATTACTCTTATCGCCAAAGACTTCGGCAGTGAAGGCTTCGATGATCGCTCCCTTTTGCCATGCATCGATTGGCACTCCCGCTTTGCGGCAGGTCTGTTCCAGGAATGTTGTGCGGTCCCATCCGCGCTCGATGGGAACCTGTGGCAGGAGCAAACCGCGACGGCCATGCCAGCTGACGAGAAGGCCATGACAGCCCACTTCAATTTCTTCCGCCTGGACCGGTTCCGGCGGCGAGAGAATGCTGAGGTCAATTTCGAGGTGCGCGGCCTCCTCTTTGGTAACGGGTGGGAAGCGGTTGTCCTGGAAAGCCGCGGCCCGCGCGGTCTCCGCTACCGCACGGTAGACCGGGCAGGTGGGCAGCACGTAGCCAACGCATCCTCGCAGTTCTCCGCGAAGATAGAGCGAAGTGAAGACTCCGCGGTGTTCGGCAAAATGAGGAGTGGGGATATCCAGGGAAATCTCGCGGTTCTCGAGCGCGCAAGAAATGGAATCATGAGCCAGACGAAGCAGCACTGTGCGTTCTTGCGGAGAGAACTCCGTTGGGGATGTGATTCGATGGGAACTGGCGCAGCTCACAGGTTTGCTGCCTTCCACTCTGGTGAGTTCCGAGGCCGCCACATCGGAAGACGAATTATGTAGTGGAGGCGACATCGGCATCTGCCGGGCGTGAGGCCGGTTGCGCCTTCTGGCGGCGGCTGAGAACAAAGGCGCGGCGGCGACGCTTGGAAACGCGCCGGTCTATTTTTGACCAGAAGGCGGCGAAGTAGTCGATGGCCGAAACCAGTGATACGCAGACCACGAACCAGATCGCACCAGTGGCGATCCAGTGCACCGGGAAGATAAAGTTTCCGTACACCGGCCACTCTTTCCAGCGATGATCAAGAATTACCGCGACCACGGAAACGATTTGCACGACCATCTTGAATTTGCCGAGTTCACTGGCTTCAATGGTGAAGCCGCCTGAGGCGGCGATGGAGCGCAGGCCGCTCACCAGAAACTCGCGGCCAATGATGATCACCGCGATCCATGCCGGCACAAGGCTCGGGTTGAACTGTACCAGGGTTACGAAGGCGGCGGCGATCAGAAGTTTGTCGGCCATGGGATCGAGCAGAATGCCCATGGTGGTGATTTGGCCGCGCTTGCGAGCCAGGTAGCCGTCGATGCCGTCGGTCATGGAGGCGGCAATGAATATTACCGAGGCGAGTAACTCTTTTGCGCCGTGGGCGCTGCTGAAGTGATTGGTGGACAAGATCCAGATCAGCAGAGGAATACTGCAAATGCGGATCAGCGTGATGGAATTAGGCAGGTTCACCGCGGCTCAGCGACTTCCGGAAGGCGACCGGAAGATGACTTGATTATGCTCCACGGTGAAGGGGAACGCAATCGCGGGTTGGGGCTCAATTGTACCAACGGGAACGGAGCCAACAGTCGCGCTTTGCTTTGTGCGGACCGCACTTCCGCTCCGGTCCGGCGCAGGCAGAGGGCGGCTCTCCCCTTACGTAATCTGAATGGTAATCAGCTTCTCCACTTCAGAGTGACTGGGCCTGTCATCGGATGCTTCATTTCAGTGCCGGTGCGCTTCGCTTCCAGATGTGCGGCCTTCAACTGGAAGTACCACTTCGCCGGACGGTCGGCGTCGTCGATTAGCATGAGGTGCGGATTGTGTTGCAGGCCTTCGGCTTGAAGCTCCATGGTGCGGCGATCCTGCTCGACGAATTTGGCGAAGACGAATTTCAAAAGTTCGGGACCGAAGGGCAGCCAGCGAAAAAGATTCCAGGCAGCGACCACATCAATGCGGCATTGGTTGCGTGTGATCGGCGTCACGCTAGTGAGCGATGAGAACCAGTACTTCCCGGCCCGAATCATTTCTTTTCGCAGGTTGGGCAGAACGAAGTCAATGGTGGTGGTGATGGAATCGGCTGCGGCGTAGAGGCGCAACAGCTTGTAGGGCGCGGAGTTTGAGCTGGGCGAATGCGCGCTCATGCGAAAGCCGTTGGAGATGGGCTCGAAATTCTTCTGTTTCTCGTGAATGCTGTGACGGCTGCGCCACCACCAGGCCTGGTGCACGAACGGGCCGTGCGCGGGATCCATCAGACCGATGATGCCGTGATCGATGCTCACCGGCATGGCAGCGGTGAGGTAGGCGAGCTTGTACGTTCCGCTGGAGGTTTCGCCGAACTTCTCGACTTGCGGAGCTGGTTCGGGAGCTTCTTCAGGCTTCGCGAATCCCGCGCCTTGGGGTGAGGGATCGGGAATGTAAACCCAGACAAAACCATCCTGCTCTTGGCAGGGATAACTGCCGGCGTAGATGCGGTCGACTTTTAGATTCTGGTCTACGGTGAGTGAGGGGATAAGCTGGCATTGGCCGTTATGGGCGTCGAAGGTCCATCCGTGATAGGAACACTCGACGTTCTCTCCGTCGAAATTTCCGCAGTGCAACGGCATGCCGCGGTGGGGACAAGCATCACGCAAGGCGAAAGGACGGCCGGCGCGATCGCGTCCGATGACGAGTGGGATTTCCAACAACATCGCCGTGTGGAGTTGGTTGCGATGAACGCGGTCGGCGGGCAAGGCGCGATACCAGAAGCCGCTGAGCATGAGTGAATCGGGCGCCTGGCGTTGAGGGGAGTCGAGTTCGGGCATGGGGGATGCTGATGATTAATTTTGATTGCTGATTTAAATCCATATGCTAGCATCGCAGGACTTTTAAGGATGCATAGAAATTGTGGAGAGGGGACTCCGTGGAGTTTGTCGGCCATTTTCGCAGGCTCACGCCGGTGCAGAGGAATACCTTCATCGCCTGCTTTCTCGGCTGGTCGCTGGATGCGTTTGATTTCTTCATTCTCACCTTCTGCGTCAGCTCCCTTGCGACGCAATTTCAGTCGAAAGTATCGGCTGTGGCAGAGGCTATTTTTCTTACATTGGCGATGCGCCCCGTCGGCGCGTTTTTGTTTGGACTGATGGCCGACCGCTATGGCCGGCGGATCACGCTGATGGTGGATATCGTTGCGTACTCCGTGTTCGAGTTGGCCTCGGCCTTCGCTCCTTCTTTAAAAATTCTCTTGATCACCCGGGCGTTGTTTGGAGTTGCCATGGGCGGGGAATGGGGCGTGGGCGCGGCGTTGGCATTCGAAACGCTTCCCGCCGAAGGTCGGGGATTCTTTTCCGGGTTATTGCAGGAGGGTTACGCAGTGGGTTATCTGATGGCGGCACTGGTTTATCGGACACTGTTCCCGATGATCGGTTGGCGCGGGATGTTTGTCATCGGCGCGCTGCCAGCGTTTCTGATTATCTACATTCGAACGAAAGTGGACGAGTCACCGGCGTGGCTGCAAGGGCGCGTATCGAGACAAACAGAGAACCACTTGGGAAAGGATGTCCTGACCCATGTGGGCACGTTTATTTTTCTAGTGGTGCTGATGTTCGCCTTCAACTCGTTCAGCCACGGGACGCAGGATCTATACCCGACATTTCTGCAAAAGGACCATCACTTTACACCACAGACCGTGGGCTTGATCGCCATCATCGCGAATGTAGGCGCGTTGCTGGGAGGAATTTTCTTTGGAACATGGTCGGAAAAGATCGGGCGGCGAAAGGCCATCGTGATCGCCGCGCTGCTGGCGATTCCGGTCACCCGCCTGTGGGCCTACTCGCACACGGTGCCCATGCTTGCCCTCGGCGGCTTTCTGATGCAATTCATGATCCAGGGCGCGTGGGGCGTGATTCCGGCGCACCTCAATGAACTGTCGCCGCCAGCGGTGCGGGCAACGTTTCCTGGTTTCGCTTATCAACTGGGAAATTTACTTTCTTCCCGCAATGTGGTGATCCAAGCGAAACTTGCCGAGCAGCGCTACGGAGGAATGTTCGCGCCGGTGCTGGCCTGGACCGTGCTCATCGTGGCGACCTTAGTGGCAGTGGTGACCTGCAGCGGGCGCGAAAGAAGAGGGGCGGACTTATCGAACACCAATTAGAGAATCAGGTGTGCAAGATTTGGCATCTGTAATGGCACGAAAGCAGCATTGTCATGAGCAGCCTCCTGTGTTACGTTAGGTGAAATTTCACGCCTTCGTAAATACTTTAGGGCACTTTTTAGGGCACTCTAATTTCGCAATCTGCGCGAGAGCGTGTGCAAGGCAGCGCCATTATGAAAGAGACCATGGCTTCGACTTCCGTCCAGCAATCAGGAGACGAAGAGAATTTCGCCAACCGCAAACTGATTCGTCCGGCGTTGCCGCGGGTGGATCATAACCACGGCAACCATAATGCGAATCACAACGCCAGCCATATCCAGTTGACGGAGCGCCGGGACCGAAACGACCGCCACGAGCGGTCGGAGCGGGGATTTGAGCGGGCCGAGCGCGTGGACCGTGGCGCGGGAGCAGCGGGTGGTGGTCGAAAGGCTGCGCCTCCAGAACAGACCAACGCCGAGAATTTCTATTACCAGAAACAAATGCAGTCGAGAACGCCGATGGTGGTTGTGCTGCGCGACGGCGAAGAAGTGCATGGAGTCATCGAGTGGTACGACAAGACCTGCATCAAAGTAATCCGCGACGATGGCCGACCGAACCTGATGATTTACAAGCCCGCCATTAAGTACATGTTCAAAGAGGACGAAGGCGGACGGTAGGACCGATCGACCCGCGATTACCGGTACTCTAGTCGCCGATTCCACAACCCACCGTTTGCTCTTGAGGTTTACGGGAGAGATGCTCCCGTTGACAATCTCCCTTATCTCCCATAGCATCAATCACTTGAAGCATGAACTTCACACCGCACGCGGGAGCCGTTCGTGATCAAGCTCGACATTATCAACGAAGTGGTCGCCAGAACCGGCATCACAAAGACCAAAGCCGAGTTGGCCGTGGAAACCGTTTTTGAGAGCATGAAGAATGCGCTGGCCCGCGGCAATCGCATTGAGCTGCGCGGATTTGGCGTGTTTAATGTGCGTCCCCGCAAGACCGGCATCGGTCGCAACCCACGCACGGGCGCCGAGGTTTCCATTCCTCCGGGCAAGGCCGTGCGTTTCAAGCCGGGCAAGGAACTGCAATCGATAGACTGAGCAGGGCAGCTTCTGTCCCGGGCTCTCGCCATTCAGATTCCAGCAACTCCGTCAGTTTTCATTCTCGCCGATTGATCGTGTCAAACGTAGTAGCATCTAAAGGTTCAGGCCTCAGCGAATCGCGGGGCCGAAGATTCGCATGCCGGAACCGAATTCTCCCCTAGCCTCCTCCACCCTCGAATATTTGCGCCCGATGCCGGCTCGAGTGTCATCGCCGCCGAAGCCACGATATTGGTTGCACGTCTTGCTGCTGCTCGCCACCTGCTTTACCACGCTGGTGATGGGAGCGCGCATGCAGTACAACTTCCAGCATGGTCAGGCGGCGCTCTCATTCGAGGACGATGGGGTGCCGTTTTTCCCTGCGAACTGGGCGTTTTCAAATCCGGCGCGCTTGCTCGGCGGCGTGCCCTTCATGACTACGTTGATGTTGTTTTTTCTGGCTCACGAGATGGGCCATTACTTGTACTGCCGCCGCTACGGAGTTTATGCCACGCTGCCTTTTTTTATTCCGATGCCAACCCCAATTGGGACCATGGGAGCAGTTATCCTGATCCGCTCACCGATTCGCTCCCGCACCGCGCTGTTCGATATTGGAATTGCGGGGCCTATCGCAGGGTTCGTGGTGGCACTGGCGGTGCTGGTGGTTTCGTTGACATGGTCGAAGCCAATGCAGGCCGGCTTAGGTGCAGCCGACTATGAACTCGGGTATCCACTAATTTTTCACGGAGTCCATCGCGCAGTCGCGGCGATGGGTTTGCTGCGGGGCGGGGCTTCCCTTCCGTTGGATCGCATGTTGCTGCACCCCACTGCAATCGCAGCCTGGGTCGGAATGCTGGCAACGTCGCTTAACTTGCTTCCCGGCGGGCAATTGGATGGCGGACATATTGTTTTCTCAATCGCGCCGCGGGCGCACAAGATCGTTTCACGGCTGACGATTCTGATTCTTCTCCCCATGGCGTATTACCTGTGGACAGGATGGTTTGTGTGGGCCGTTCTTCTGTGGTTAAGCAGTTTTCGGCATCCGCAGGTGGCGGACTGGCCGCGGATCTCGGGCGGACGGATGTGGCTGGCTTTGTTTGCGCTCATCATGCTGGTACTCACGCTGACGCCAGCACCGATGGGGCATGCGTCGTTGCCGGAAGCGGTGCGCCAATTTCGCCGCTAGGAGACGGTTTTGAGCCAGAGTATTTCCGCCGCAGGGGGAACACCAAGGTCCCTCGCTGCGCTCGCGATGACAGGGCCTTCACATCAGCCAGATGGCATCCACATCCACAATCACCTGCGTCCGGGGGATTTTCCGCGCGGCCGCGTAGGCGAGCATGGCGCGCAACGTGGAGTTTAGTTTTTCACGGCTGGGCGACTTCAGCACGAAGTGATAGCGATAGTCCCGCTTTAATCGCAGGATGGGCGCCGCGGCCGGTCCCAGCACGCGCACGCCTTCATGACGGTTCTGCTCAAACCACTTTCCCAGCGTGCCCGACCACTGCAAGGCTTCGTCAAGCTTGTCGCTGCGGATGAGAACATTCGCCAACGCGGAGTATGGCGGATAGTGCATCCAGCTGCGGAAGCGGAGTTCTTTGTCATAGAATCCGGCGAAATCATGGCGGGCGGCATATTGCACGGCGTAGTGGTCCTGAAAATAAGTTTGCAGAACTACTTTGCCGGGAGATTGGCCGCGGCCGGCGCGGCCGGCAACCTGGGTGAGTAGTTGGAAGGTGCGCTCGGCAGCGCGAAAGTCAGGCAAGCCCAGTGCACTGTCGGCGCCAATCACTCCGACCAGGGTGACTCCGTGAATGTCGTGACCTTTAGCGATCATCTGCGTTCCGACCAGCAAGTCGAGTTCGCCCTCGCTGAGCGCATTCAACGTGCGCTCGAAATCTTGGTGCCCGCGCACCGTATCGCGATCGAGACGGGCAATGCGTGCCTGCGGGAACATGCCGTGCAACAATTCCTCCAGTTTCTCCGAGCCAGTGCCGAGGAAGTAGACATACTCGCTGCCGCAATGCGCGCAGGCTTTGGGCACGGGTGCGGTATAGCCGCAGTAATGGCAAACCATTTTATGTTCCCGTTTGTGAAGCGTGAGTGCGATGGCGCAGTTCTGGCATTCCAGAGTTTTTCCGCAGGTGCGGCATAGCACCAGAGGAGAGTATCCGCGCCGGTTGAGCAGCACCATGACTTGCTCTTTGCGTTCGAAACGCTCTTTGATCTCGGCCGCCAACTTGCGCGAAATGACCTGCTCCTGTCCGCTTTCCTGGAATTCCTGCCTCATATCGATGATCTCGACTTCGGGCAGAGGACGTTTCTCCACCCGGTCCGGCAACTCCACAAGCGCATACTTATTTTTCTTCGCGTTGAAATACGATTCGAGCGACGGAGTGGCGGACCCCAGCACGACAACGCCGTTCGCCATCTTGGCTCGGACCACCGCGATATCGCGGGCGTGGTAGCGGGGCGTTTCCTCTTGTTTGTAAGAGGAATCCTGCTCTTCATCGACAATGATCAGCGCGAGATCGGCAACCGGCGCGAAAACCGCGGAGCGCGTGCCGACCACCATGCGCGCTTCTCCACTTTTGATGCGATGCCACTGCTGTGCGCGCTCTCTGTCGGAAAGAGCGGAGTGCAGGATGGCGACTTCCTCCCCGAAGATCTGGTGCAGATCGGCGGCGACGGCGGGGGTAAGGCCGATCTCCGGGACCAGCAGGATTGCGGAGCGTCCGGCATCAAGAACCGCGCGCATGCCCGCGAGATAAACTGCCGTCTTGCCTGACCCGGTGACGCCATGCAGTAGAATTCCGGCGAATTTCTTCGCATCGACGGCCTCGCGCAAACGGGCCAGTGCGGCTTGCTGTGCCGCATTGAAATCGAATTCGAAAGAAGGCCGCGGTTTGCTGCGCGATATCTCGAAAGCGGCAGGCTCTTCAATAATTTCGACCACCCGGCGCCTGGCAAGAGTGCTGAGCGTGGTTCGCGGGACCTCCAGCCCCTGCAGCGCTTCTACGGCAACGCGTCCCCCGGAGGCGGCCAGCGTATCGACAATGGCTCGTTGATGATCGTTGAGCTTACCTTCGACAGATTTCAGCACCGCGATTTTGACGGTGCGGGTCGCATCCTGCACGGCGGAGACATCTTCGCGCGCCAGCCATTTCTTTCGCACCATCCCACTCAGGATGAGTTTGGAGGCGCCCGTAGCAGCGCGCAAAGTTGGTTCGCGGACTTGGACGGTCTCCCCCGGCTCAGGTTCTTGCGCAGCCAGGTAATCGAGCACGCGGAATTCGGCGGCCTGCTCGTCTGGCGTGCGGCGTGAGCGGGCGGACGATCCCGACATGCCAGCCAGATGCAGCGCCATCTGGCCTTCCGGGGTAATGCGGTATGCGATGGCGCGTTTGAACTCCGCGTTCAGCGGCAGCATGGTACGAAAAACCTCGCCGAGCGGAGCGAGATAGTATTCGGCAATCCAACGGCCCAGGCGCAGCAGTTGGTCGTCGAGTACCGGCGAAGCATCGAGGACGCTCAAGATGGGTTTTGTTTTGACCGATGGCTTGCGGTCGTGCAGGTCAACCACAATGCCAGTCATGCGCCGCTGGCGGAACGGTACGAGCACGCGGCCGCCGACCACGGGAGTCGCCTCGCCCGGGACACGGTACGTAAAAACCATTTCGAGCGGCACGGGCAGGGCGACGTCGCAGAACTCTGGCATTCCTTGGAAGGATAACCTACGGAGGATGCGTCATTGGAAACGTCGCCCCTCGCGATGCGAGGGGCGACGTGGTTTCGAGGGGCGCTTCGAGCTCGCGCTTGCTTGGATGCTTCTAGTTCTCTCCGCCGTTGGCGTTGCTGCCCCACAGAACGTTGCTTCCCCAGAGCACATTGCTGCCCCAGAGTACGTTGCTTCCCCACAACACATTCGATCCCCATAGCACGTTGCTACCCCACGGCTCTTGCGATCCCCAGAGGACGTTGCTGCCGTACGGTGTGCTGCTCGAATATGTGGCGACGAACTGTGGGGAGCCCCAAACGGCCGAGTTCGACCATGCGGAGGAAGTATTCCAAACTGCGGAGCGGTCGTCCGACATGGAAACCAGATTCGTGGTGCTGTTAAAAGTAGCGATCGGAGACAGTGCGGTCCCTTTCGCCACGTCGGTGCTGATCAAAGCGGCTTCGACATCGAGGTAGCCGGCACCGACGGTGAACACGTCATCCTGATCGGTGTAGGTGATGCCGGTGGCTGGATCGGTCGTGCTGCTGTATGCGGGCAGAGACTTCCAAGCAGTCTTCATCAGGCGGGCCTTTACCTGATCGGGAGTGAGATACGGACTCTTTTGTAGAAGGTCAGCAACGGCTCCGCTGACCACGCCGGTAGCCATGCTCGTTCCGCTCAGCGTGAAGTAAGCGGAAGAAGATGACTTACTGCCTCCGTTCATGTAATAGCTGTAGGGCACGCGATTCGCCGGATTTTGCGTGTAGAGAGTTGAATTGGGCGCTGCGAGCGAGACCAGCAAGTTGCCGGGGGCAACGAGGTCAGGCTTCACGACGGCGTCAACCACAGTGGGGCCTTTCGAGCTATAGCTGGCCATAACGTCGTCGGTGCGAGCGGGTGTTCCCATGGGCTTCATCGCGCCGACGGTGAGGACGTAAGGGTCGTTGCCGGGAGAAGTCACGGTGGCGTAGCCGCTGGTGGGCTGGTAGCGTCCGTTATTACCGGCCGCGACTACCACTACAATGCCGTTCTTCCAGGCTCTTTCGACCGCCTGGCAGAGCGGGTCAAGTTTGTAACTTTCATAGACGGCGCGGCCGAGCGACAGGTTGATCACACGAATGTTGTAGGTCGATTTCAGGGAGATGGCGCGGGCGATGGCAGCGATCACCGCGCTGTCGGTAGACCCGCCGTTCGCATCGAGGACGCGCAGGTTGATGATGTTTGCGCCGGGCGCGATGCCTTTGAAAGTCTTGGTATAGAGAGGGCCGGTGGAGCTGAGACCGTCGCCGGCGATCAGGCCTGCGATGTGGGTGCCGTGCCCGTACTGGTCAGCTGCACTCGAATTTCCCGGGACGAAAGACTGTTGATAGACAACGCGCGAATACGGCAGGATGCCCTGATTGAGATCAAGATGATTGCTGATGCCGCTGTCGATCAGCGCAACGCCGATGCCGGCGCCGGTGAAGTTCGACTGCCAGGCGAATTCTGCGTTCACGGCAGACGCCCCGTTGCTGAGCGTCGGGGCGAGTGGGCGGTCCGCGCTGATATAGACGACGTTGGACTGGTTGGAGAGGCTTTGGATGCCATTGCCATCGAGCAGGGCGACTACGCCATTGATGAGTGGCAACTGTCCGAGGATCGCGCCGCCCAGTTTCAGAATGTCACCCACCAGACAAAACACCAGTCCAAGCAGGCCACTGCAGTTCACTTGGGTTCCCGGCGCATATTGAACGATGATTTGCGCCTTCTGCGTCGCAGGCTGATTGCGCAACTCCGGCGATATTTTCGAGTCGTCGGCATAGGACAGAGTTCCACTGACGAGCATTCCGGTGACGATCAATAGAGCGAGAAATTTTTTCATATCCCCTCGAAGGCAGGACGTCGCCGCTGAGCGGCGC
>JAUTWY010000480.1 GCA_030838305.1 Acidobacteriaceae bacterium | reverse complement strand
CAGGACTGGTATGACGTGGGCGGAGGCGAGGCCGGCTACATTGCCCCATATCCTCCGGATCCGAATGTTGTCTATGCCGCGGATTATCAGGGAAACATCACTCGCTACGACCGGCATATTGGGCAAGTGAAATCCATCACTGAGCAGCCAGAGCTTTCCGATGCTCACGGCGCAGGCTTCCTGGAACATCGCTTCCAGTGGACGGCACCGGTGCTGCTTTCTCCGCACGATCCCAACACGCTCTATCACGCGGGAGAACGTCTCTTTAAGACCACCGATGGTGGAGTGCATTGGCAGGCGATCAGTCCTGACCTTACCCGCAACGACAAGAGCAAGCAGCAGCCTTCGGGCGGCGAGATCACTCTCGACGACACCGGCACCGAGTACTACGACACTATCTTTGCGGTCGCGGAGTCACCCATCACGAAAGGTCTGATTTGGGTTGGCACCGATGATGGCCTTATCCAAATTACGCGCGACGAAGGAAAGAACTGGACCAACATCACGCCCAAGGAGATGCCGGAGTGGAGCCGCGTCAGCCAGATCGACCCTTCGCCGCTGGATGCAGGCACCGCCTATGTTGCCGTCGATCGACACCAAAACGACGATCTGCGGCCCTACATCTTTAAAACCAGCGATTACGGGCACACCTGGATCAAGCTTACCAACGGTATTCCCGACGGTAGTTTCGTCCGCGCGGTGCGAGAAGACCCGAAGAAGCGCGGCCTGCTCTATGCGGGAACTGAGGGCGGTGTGTATGTGTCTTTCAATGATGGAGCGGACTGGCGTCCCCTCAAACTAAATCTTCCCACTACCCCAATTCACGATCTGGTGGTCAAAGACAATGATCTCATCGTCGCGACCCACGGACGTGCGTTCTGGATTCTGGACGACATCAGTCCGCTGCGCCAGTTCGGTAATGACTTGGAGAAGAAGGCTGTTCATCTGTACACTCCGGGTCCGGCCTATCGCATTCAGGTCGGCGAGGCTGGGGAACGTCATCCCTCCAAGCGGACGGGGCAGAATGCCCCCGCGGGAGCATCGATTTATTTCTATCTGAAGGATGAGCCGAAGGCAGGGACGGAAACGACGGTCGAAATTCTGGATGCTTCTGGAAAGACGATTCGCAGATATTCGAGTGTAGAAACAAAAATGCTCGACGAACCGGCCGATCCAGACGATAAGAAGCCGGAGAAAGAAATCAAACCGGAAGGTGGCTTGAATCGCTTCGTGTGGGATTTACGCTACGAAGAAGCGCATCGCGTGCCAGGCTACTACCTCTGGGAATACGGGGGCGGAGCACGTGGGCCGGTGGCTGTACCGGGCCAGTATCAGGTTCGCCTGACGGTTGGAAGTGAGAGTCAGGTGGCGCCGCTGGAGGTGAAACTAGATCCCCGGGTGAAAGTTAGCCAGGAGGATTTGGACCAGCAATTCAGTATGCTGATGCAGATTCATGAGGAACTAAACAGCGTGTATGACGCTGTGAATCAGATTCAGGACGTACGCTCGCAGGTCACCGGGCTCAAACGGCGGTTGCCCGAAAATGCCAGCACCAAGACAATTGCAGCCTCGGCGGATGATTTGGAAAAGAAACTGGTGGCGGCCCGCGACCAACTGGTTAATCTGACCATCAGTGCCAATGAAGACTCACTGGCCTATCCGCCGCAGCTCGATGCCCGGCTGGCGTATCTCGCGATGGACATAGGTACGGCCGACGCAGCTCCTACGCACTCCGAACAGCTTCAATTCGAGAAGCTGAAAGGGCAAGTCGGGGAATTGCTTGGGCGCTGGCAGGATTTGCAGAGCCATGATCTTGCCACCTTCCGAAAGTTGACGGCGGAAAGCAGTCTTTCGACGGTAGTGGTTCCCCCCGCCGGGCGAGCGGGGGAGTCTGAAAATGCCGATGCTCACTGACCGGGAAGGTTCCTGAAAAGTGGCCCTGGGCGCGGCTCTGCATGGTCACGAGTGGGCCAATACTGTATTACTTCCGTGCCATCGAGATGGCACTGTCGGGCCTTGTTCACCCCCAAACCCGCTGTTATCTTTGCCGATAGTGATGGTGATGCTGATCCTCCCCCGAAGTGACGGCGGATTGGGATGGTTGGGGGTGTTTATGAGGTTCATGCATCTGTGCTATGCAGCTCTGGGCTTTGCGGTGGCCCGCTGGGTGTTCCGGCGGCAGCCAGTAGCTGATC
Organism: Acidobacteriaceae bacterium; assembly: GCA_030838305.1. Lineage (GTDB taxonomy): Bacteria > Acidobacteriota > Terriglobia > Terriglobales > Acidobacteriaceae > Sulfotelmatobacter. Next base: position 25,148 of record JAUTWY010000480.1, on the reverse strand, counting down.
CGGTTTCTCGCCTGCGATCCTCGGGTTTACTGTAGAGTTAAGGGTTTTGGGCGCGCGCCCTGTTACGCCTTTCATTTCGTCAGCGCGCCCGCACTTTCCTCTGTCCAACGGGTATTACTAAAGTTTTCCCTCGGTAACCTCTGCTTCCCCGTCTGCCCTCATACAATCTGCTTAGGACTCTACGACGAAGTCCCTCATTTTTTGTGCGTACTCCTAAGCCAAAGCGACTGAGATGTATGTTTCTGGTCTGGGGAATCTCTCTTCTGGCGTTGCCCGCATGCGTCCGCGCCCAGGACGCCAACGATGCTCCTCTGGGAGATGTGGCGCGCAGCTTTCGAAGAAAGACTGTGACGTCAGATGCGGTTATTGATAACGACAATTTGACGAGGGTAGTGGATGACGCCGAAAGCAGGCGCGCCACTGGAGCGTCGCCGGTGTTTTCTCTTGACACGGGAGGAAAGAGCTTTCACGTTTCCTCTCCGGATGTCAGCTGCAGCCTATCTTTTACCGCGAAGAACGGTTCGCTGCTTTCCGATCCGTCGCTGGACGACTTGCCGCGTACCGAACTGGCGAAACTGGACGGGCCGGCAACGCTCGACGGAGATTCCCTCCAAGTCTCTGTGCACAATGGAACTTCCTGGGAATTGCGAGAACTTGTGATTGGGTTGACCATTGTGCAACGTGCTGAGCCCGGTGAAGCGAGTTCTTCCAACGGTCAAGCCCGAATGATTCCCGCCGTCGCGGACTTACTCTCGCAGCCCGAGTCGTATCCAAAGCAACCTGACATGACGCTCTTACTGAAGGTCAAAGGATCGGCCGCTCCGTCCGCGTCTGCGCTGTTTCGAACCGCTTTGAATTTTGCTCTTTTCCCCGACCAGGAATGGCACTGGGCGATTGTGAAGGCCAAAGGGATTCCGCCTCAAACGCCGCCACAGGCAGCGATCACGCAATCCGGCAAAGCTGACAACTCAGCGGCGGGAACAAGCGATGCTAACGCGCAAACACCGCTGTTGACCCCGGTTCTCTCAAATGTGGCTCCCTCAAATCCATCTGCGGCGTCACGTTGACAAGTTGTTGCCCGTCCAAGCATCTCCATCCTGGGCGCCCAATTCGCCACGGTGAATGGCAATTGCGCCCGTGTTAAACTGACCTCATCCCACACTTAGGACAGGCGATGAAATTTGGAGTCATCATCTTTCCCGGTTCCAACTGCGATCACGACGCCTTCTGGACCATTCAACAGGTTGTTAAACAGCCGGTTACTTTTCTTTGGCATGAATCGCACGATCTGGAAAATTGCGATGCGGTGATTGTCCCGGGAGGGTTCGCCTTCGGGGATTACCTGCGGACCGGTGCGATTGCGAAATTTTCTCCGGTGATGGAGTCGGTACGACGATTTGCCGATGGCGGAGGTCTGGTATTGGGAATCTGCAATGGTTTTCAGATTCTATGCGAGGCTGGGCTCTTGCCGGGAGCTCTGATGCGTAACACCGGCTTGAAATATGTCTGCAAGCCGGTGCAGGTGCGAGTCGAGAATGCCGCGACACCTTTTACCAATGCCTGTTCGCCGGGGGAAGTACTGACGATCCCGATCGGCCATATGGAGGGGAACTATTTTTGCGATCAGGCGACCTTGAATGAGTTGCAGCGCGACCATCGCATCGTGTTCCGCTACGTAACGGCAGCGGGTGAGACTTCGCTGTCCGCCAATCCCAACGGCTCTCTGGATAATATTGCCGGCATTTGCAGCGCGGGGGGCAACGTAGTCGGCATGATGCCCCATCCCGAGCGGGCGTCCGAACCCGAACTGGGCGGTACCGACGGGATGAAGATTTTCCATTCCATGATTGGCGCCATGGCCAGCACGTAGGCGATTCGGTTGGCCACGGTACGCTCCCGCACCAATCACAATTTTATTTGATAATTTACCTCCCTGATGTTAGTTTTCTCGACGAAAGCAGCTTCCCCGTTTCGCACAACCTGAAGTGAGCCCAGGCATTTAAGCGAAGGAGTGTGCTCGATGACGGCGAAGCAGATTCTTGATGCGTTTTCTGAAACTTTAATGCAGGATGAGCGAATTCTGAGCCCGCGGGAGCGGGACTTGCTGACCAGCCTTCTGCAAAACTCCAAGACAGTATCCGGTACCAACCCGCAGATTCAGTCCGCTGTATCAGCTGTGATAGCGCAGTCCGTAGGGGAAACGGTTGCACAACGAGCTTTTGCTTTATTGGGTGGCAGCATTGTGGAGCAGATTTTAGGTAGCTCAACAATCCCTGTCAGCGCAGCGGACATGACGACTCCTACCATTGTAGTCTCACCTGTTCCACAACCCCCGAGTGGACCTCGACCCAGCTATGTGCCACAGCCGCCGAGTGGACCTGGCAGCGTGCCACAGCCGCCCAGTGGACCTGGACCTCGACCCAGCTATGTTCCGCAGCCGCCGAGCGGACCTCAACCCCCTAGCAGCGTTCCGCAACCTCCGAGCGGACCTAAAGGCCTTCACCCCTTAAACGTACCGGTGCAGCGCGGGGCGCAACAAAGCCACCTGGAAGCAGCCAGCAGCGTTGGTGTGCTGGAAGCGCCGGGAATTATGCGGGCACAATGCGTCGTCCTGGACGAGTTCCTCGCGCCTCACGAGGTCGATGAACTGGTCGCCTATGCTCTGCAGCATGAGAGGGAATTCCAGCGCAGTGAGGTGATTTCGCCCAGCGGAGACCCGGGTGTGATTGACTACAGCCATCGCCGCTCTCGAGTGCTCATGGACTTGGGAAAACATCAGACAGTTATTTTGGAACGAATTCGGGGCGTGCTGCCGCGAGTACTTGATCAGCTCGGGATCGAGGAATTTCCGATCACGAACGTGGAGGCTCAGATTACGGCCAGCAATGACGGTGATTTTTTCGGCGCGCACAGCGATAATGCTCAAGAAGCAATCGCATCTCGTCGTGTTACATTCGTTTACTTTTTCCATCGGGAGCCACGTCCCTTCGAAGGTGGCGAGCTGCGTCTGCACGACTCGGCCAGCGACCAGAGCCGAGGCTACCAAACCATCGTGCCGCAACAGAACCAAATCGTATTTTTCCCGTGCCCGGTATTGCACGAGATCACTGCGGTGGAGTGTCCCTCACGGGCTTTCGCCGACAGTCGCTTCACCCTAAACGGATGGCTTCACACGTAAAAGACGTGGCATGGATTGAATGGATGGCAGGCCTGATAGGGCGAGGGTCGCGGCAAACGCAGACCGCGACTCTGCCCCCGGCCCAATTCCATTGCCTGCTTGACGAGTTACCACTGCACTTAATTCCGCAGCGCCAGATCGAGTCTGAACGTGCGCGCCAGAACCTTTTTCATCAGCCCTTATTCTTCAATCCGCGCTGTGCGGTGTTATCTCAGGGACAGGTTCCGGCAGAACTGGAATCTCACCGTTACTTACTCGCCAACTTCAATTTGCAGGGAACAGTAGCCTGGGTTCAAGACCCAGCCACGAACTCTCTGCATCCATTTTGGCTGGGGTCGAGACTCGCAGAGGCCGTCTCGCGTTTGCGTTCGGGGGAACTCGTGCCTGAGTCGCTTCCCAGAGACGTTTGTTTCTTGCTGGCTGCCGCCGGAATATTGGTGCGAGAAGTTGAAACCCAGCGTCGTGTTGCGGAATGGGAAGGAATCGTCAGAAAAGGCGTTAAACAATTTCAAGCCAGAGGATATGTACCGCTTGGCAATCTGATTCATCCTTTCAATCTCGCGGCTTTGCGCCGCTACTACCGGCATGCCGTGCGGCGGAGAGCTTTTCCCCTCGGCGATGAGCAATGTCCGCTGCGGTACGGAGTACACAATGAGAGTGTTGTGCGCTTCTTTCACCATCAAATTGCCAAATCGCTGGGCGCCATTGTGGGCGAGGCGATCAAGCCTTCCTATGTTTATCTAGCGTCTTATTTGAGCGGCTCCGAACTGAAAAAGCACACCGACCGGCAGCAGTGTGAATTCAGTGTCACCTTGTGTCTGGATTTTTCCCCAGAACCGGACCTGGCAACCTCGTGGCCAATTCTGGTGGATACGCCGGAAGGCTCGGTTACGATCCATCAGGCGCTGGGCGACGGATTAGTCTACCGGGGAACGAAGGTGCCGCATTACCGCAAGGTTCTCACTGAAGGACATATGTCAACCTCTGTTTTCTTTCACTACGTTCCGGAAAATTTTACTGGAGCATTGGACTAGCAGGGTAACGCCGGCCGTTTGCGCTAGCGCAAGCCGGAAATTAGATAGAGCACGGAGAAGACCTGATAGTAGCTGTAGGCGAAGCGTGAACCGTCGCGGTTCACAACCACCGGAGCTATCGTAACCACACCGACCGTTGTCTCGGGTTGCAATTGTTGGATCAAAGTCTTTTCGCCAGTACCTAGGTTGATCTTGAACACGTCGGTCGGTACTTTCCCCGGAACGTATCCATAGACTGCCGAGTTGTCTTCTGTCCACTGAAGCGGAACAAATCCTGCTTCAAGATTGGGAATGAGACGCGGCGTACCCCCTGCGATGGGATATACGGCGACTACTTCGGCCTCGTTGGCTCGAAGAACAGATTGGCCGTCGGGTGAAACCAGGCCCCCTGGAATTCCTTCCGGGGTTATTGCTATTGGTTTACCTCCGTCCAGGTTTACAAGATAGCAACGCACCCCATGTCCCGGTTCGTTGGCGTTGAGGGTAATGCGCTTTCCATCCGCCAGAAAGTGAGCCGAGCCGTTATAGATCTGCTCTAGGCCGGCTACCGCAACATTCCGTTCTTGACCGGGGCCGATGGGCACCAGTTTCACTTCTCCTGGTTTTCCCGGCAGAATCGAAATCGCCCATTTGCCGTCCGGAGAAAGGCCCCCGGCGCTGCCCTGGCCCAATTGCACGGGCGGCGTGCCGTCGATTTTGCGGATGGCAAGTGAATAACGAGCTCCCGCGGCTTCGCTGGAATCTTCGAACAGGACTGATCGCCCATCGCCCGAAATATCCTTGGCAATGCTCCAGTCGTGCCATGAAAGGTCTACCGCCTTACCGTTTCGCGCCGCAGTGGCCAACGCAAGACGCTCCGTGTTGAGGCTCACCAGCACTCGTCCATCCGGCGCTACATCTTCCAAGGTCATGCCTTCGGGTAGATCCAGGATTCTGCGAATTCGCCCTGCCATATTCGCCGCGAGCAGGTCACGGTTCATGCCTTTTTCGACGCCGGTGAACCAAACTTCTTTCCCATCAGGACTCCAAGCCAGGCCGGCTTCAGAGATCCACGCAGGCGACAGCACGCTGAGATGGCCGGCGAGATCTACGAGCAAGACTGAGCCCCTGTCATCCCAAAGCGCAGGGTGGTCCATGAAGGCGATCTTGTCGGCTTGAGGAGAAAAACGAACATGGCTGATCCAGCCGTTGCTTTGGTAAATGACATGGCCAATCGGATATTCAATTCGATCCTGTCCCTGAGTATGGTGAACGACGGCCAGTTCACCATTCGCATCCCAGTCTGCCCAAGAGACATCTTCGAGGACTTCGCGGGGAGAACCACCGGCAAGAGGAGTGCGAGCGAGCATGCCTTCTATTTCCAAGTGTGCACGGTGACTCCCGTGGAGTGTCACCGCCAGTTCGCCAGTTCGCGAAATCGCCAGCAGGTTTGCATCTTCGACTGCGAGCGGCTGCGCCAGGAGAGAATCTCCGACCGTTGAGAATAACTGGAGTGGCTTGCCGTTCCAGGCCGCGCCGTACAGAATGGCTTGAAAATCCGGGGTGAAACGCGCCGAGTAAATCGTGCCTGCGTCGAAGGTCAGACGCTGATACGAGGGCGAGATCGTTTTCTGGCGCCACTGATTTGCCAGGAGGAGCAACGTCGCAACCAGAAGTACTCCAGCCAACGCCCAGGGGACGATCTTTGTCCGGAGTGGAGTCGGACGCAGAGAGCGCACTCGTCCGCCCGAAGTGTTTGCCAGAGTATCCAGCGCAAAAGCCAGATCGCGGACCGATTGAAAACGATTCTCGGGATCCTTCTCCAGGCAGTGGTGAATGACTTGCTGGAACGACACTGGAACGCTGGCCTGCTCGAGATTGATTTCGGGAGGATCTTCCCGGAGCACCGCGGTAATCGTGTCGACCTCGGTCTCGCCGCGAAACGCCCGGCGGCCGGTCAACATTTCGTAGAGAATCGCGCCTACGCTGAAGATATCGCTGCGGTGGTCGACCGTCTTGCCCCGCAATTGCTCGGGCGACATATAGGCGACGGTGCCGATTACCGCGCCGCTCTTGGTCACGGTGGTTAAGTCTTCTACAGAACGGCCAGACTCCTCCGGAGTGGATTGCAGTTTCGCGACTCCGAAGTCGAGGATCTTGACCCGGCCATCGGCAGTCACAAAAAGATTTTCCGGCTTCAGATCGCGATGAATGATGCGTCGATCGTGGGCTGCAATCAGCCCCTGAACGATTTGCAGCGAGTAGTCGGTGGCCTGTACAAGGGACAATGCTCCTTCCGCCAAACGTTTGCGCAGAGTTTTGCCTTCCAGCAATTCACAAACGATGTAAGGCGTTCCCTCATTAAAACCGACGTCATAGACGGCGACGATGTTGGGGTGATTCAGAGCTGCCGCGGCGCGGGCTTCCAGTTCGAAACGGCGCAGATGATCGGGGTTGTCGCTAGACGCCGGACGTATCAACTTCAGGGCGACATCGCGGCCAAGCCTTTCATCCCGAGCCCGGAAAACATCCCCCATGGCTCCGGAGCCAATCTTTTCGAGCACTCGGTAATGACCTATGACCGGGCCATTCATCTGCAAGGTCAGCCTCGAAGGCATGTTAGGGGTGCATGTCCATTGGAGTCAATGACCCGAACGGGGCTCGCCGAAACTGCACTGGCCCCGGCACGAACCGTTCTGGCAAAGGCCGCGACTGCAGGAATCGGGTCGTGCTATAATTTTTTGTTCGCCTGCGTATTCGAGGCTGCCTGTGATCTTTCTACGGGCGAATCCCGCGTTCAAACAAGATTATTAAATCGAGGTCTAGCCATGTCTGGCCATTCAAAATGGGCCACAATCAAGCATAAGAAGGGCGCGCTTGACGCTAAGCGCGGCAAGATTTTTACCCGCCTGATCAAGGAAATTAGTATTGCGGCGAAAAATGGCGGCGGCGATCCTGATTCCAACCCACGCCTGCGTGGCGCTATCGTTGCTGCCAAAGCGGAGAATATGCCCGCCGATAATATCAAGCGGGCCATCCAACGCGGCACGGGCGAACTTCCCGGCGCTACCTACGAGGAGTTCTCTCTCGAAGGCTACGGACCGGGGGGCGTCGCGGTTCTGCTCGACATTAACACCGACAATCGCAACCGCACCGTCAGTGAAATCCGCCACTGTTTCGGAAAGAATGGCGGTAACATGGCCGAAGCCGGCGCGGTCTCCTGGATGTTCCACAAGAAGGGCGATATCATTATTCCCAAGAGCGCGGCGAAAGAGGACGACCTGATGAACATCGTTCTTGAAGCCGGTGGCGAGGATTTGAACGATGATGGCGAAAACTGGGAGATACTTACCCAGCCTTCAGCTTTTGAAACCGTGCTTGAGGCCGTGAAGAAGGCTGGGATCGAGCCGGCATCGTCCAGCGTCGCCATGATTCCCCAGAACTACATCAAGCTGGAAGGCCAGGCAGCTAATACCATGATCCGGCTGATGGAGGCTCTTGAGGATCAGGATGATGTGCAAAACGTGCACTCCAACTTCGACATTGATCAGAAGTTGCTGGAAGAAGTGGCAGGCTAGGCACGCGCAGCGGAAGATTTGTTCAAGGGCCGCCCTCATTCGGGGCGGCTTTGTTCTGGATGGTAGCGCTGAAAAGTTTTCAACACAACCGTGGAAAATTCTGTGGAAAAGCACCCGAGTATCTCTGTAAGTGATTCAGGGCGAAACAGGTTCACCATTTTGCACCGGAGCGAGGGCTGGTACTTTCGTGGTGCAAGCTTCAGCGATCAGCTCGCTCCACGACGGTGCACGTACCTGAGCCAACCTTGAAGGTCAGACTCGACAAACTCTTGGTGGATCGTGGATTGGCTGCCTCGCGAGAGCGCGCTCAGGCCCTCATTCTCGCTGGGAAAGTTCTTGTGAACGACCAGAAAGTCGACAAAGCTGGCGCGCAAGTCGCGGTTGACACGGCAATCCGGCTGCTCGGCGAAGATCTGAAATATGTCAGCCGTGGCGGACTTAAACTTGAACGCGCGCTCGAATACTGGCGAATCGATGTCGAGGGCAAGGTATGTCTCGATGTCGGCGCGTCGACCGGCGGATTTACCGATTGCCTGTTGCAGCATGGTGCGACTCGCGTGATCGCGATCGATACGGGTTACGGCCAGCTCGATTTCCAGCTGCGCCAGGATCCTCGCGTTCGCCTGCTGGAGAAAACCAATGCTCGTTACGTAACAGGCGAAGTCATTGGTGAAAAAGTAGACCTCATCGTCATCGATGTGGCGTTTATTTCTGCGACGTTGGTTATCCCTCCCGTGATTCAGGGCGTCTTTCCGTCCACTGCCGATGAACGCCGTGGGCGGAAAGTGATCGTCTTGGTCAAACCTCAATTCGAAGCCGGAAGGGAATTCGTTGGCAAGGGAGGCATCGTGCGTGACGAAGCTGCTCAACTGGCAGCCGTCGAAAAGGTGAAGAAATCTCTGCTCGCTCTTGCTTGCGCTCGCATCGATGTCATCGAATCCCCCATCCTCGGCGCGGAGGGAAACCGCGAGTTCCTCCTGTGTGCGGTTTTCTAATTCCTGAGCTTAGATGCGGGCCGTGTTGAAGGCTTTTTGCGTTGAATTCTGTACAATCTTTCTTTCTGTCATTGAACATGGCAAGTTCGCCCTCATCTCCCCGCTCCAAAGTCGCGGCCATTATCTCCCGTCCGGCACGTCCGGAGGTGGCGCGCACTCTTCCTGCCTTGCTGGCGTGGCTACACGATCACGGCTACGAGGTTATCGTCGATCCGGAGACGGCCAAGTATTCCGACGGCCAACCGGAAGTATTGCGCTCGCAAATGTCCTCGTGGCCCTTGGATCTTGTGGTCGTGCTGGGCGGCGATGGAACGTTGCTGTCAGCGGTCCGGGCGACGGCCGCCACCGATGCGCCGCTGCTTGGAGTGAACCTGGGATCGCTCGGCTTCCTCACGGATGTTCCGCTTTCGGCGCTCTTCTCCACGCTAGAGGAGATCGCACAGGGCCGGGCTCCTATTGAAAAACGTTCCCTCATGCAGTGTGAATTGTTGCGAGACGACAATGTGTTGGGTAGCTACTTAGCGTTTAACGATGTTGTCGTGAACAAGACTGCGCTGGCTCGCCTCAACAACTATGATCTCTTCGTCGACAAGGCTTTTGTCTCAAGCTTTCGGGCCGATGGAATGATCGTAGCCACGCCGACAGGTTCAACCGCCTACTCTCTCTCAGCCGGCGGTCCGGTCGTTATGCCGACAGTTGGTGCTTTTGTGATCACTCCAGTGGCCCCGCATTCGCTGACCCACCGGCCTCTGGTTGTGCCAGATTCGGTGGTCATTGAAATTCTCCTGCGCAGCGATGAGGAAGTTGCTTATCTCAGCCTCGACGGCCAGCCCGGTCTCGATTTACGTGATGGAGATCGCGTCCGCTGCCGCCGCTCCGAGCATAAAGTCTGCCTCTTCCGCACGGATACTGATTTCTTCCACGTATTGCGCACTAAGCTGAAGTGGGGAGAAAGATGAATCGACTCTCGACTCTACAATTCTGCTGAATACAGGTCACGCACTTTTTCCCGCTCGCGGATCACCTTTACGGACTTCCCGTTCACCAGTATCTCCGCTGGACGCGGACGCGTGTTGTAGTTGGAAGCTAGCGACATTCCATAAGCTCCGGCATCCAGAATCGCCAGCAAGTCATTTTCTTCCAGTCGAGACAGCTCGCGATCGTGAGCAAAGAAGTCACCGGACTCGCAAACCGGACCCACTACATCCACGGTTTCTATTTTCGTCGCCGAGTTTGCGGGCTGTACCACCGGAACGATCTCGTGGTATGCCCCATAAAGCGAAGGCCGGATCAAATCGTTCATGGCAGCATCGACGACGAGAAATCGCTTGCCATCATTCTGTTTCCGATAAACGACACAGGTAAGCAGGACCCCTGCAGGCCCAACAATAGCGCGTCCTGGTTCCAAGAGAAGATGAACATTCATTCCACGCAACGGATGGCAGACAGCCCGGGCATAGCGCGCCGTCCTACCGTCGAAATCCAGGCCCGGTTCTTGATAAGAAATCCCGAGTCCACCGCCGGTGTCGATGTAATCGATCCTGTGCCCGTCCGCGCGCAAAGCGCGAGCCAAGTCTGCCACTCGCGCTACCGCTTCCGCGAAGGGCGCAATCTCGACGATCTGCGAGCCGATGTGAACGCTGACTCCGGCAACTTTCAGGTATTTTGCGCCGGAAGCCTTCGCGTACAGCTCGCGCGCATCACGGATGGGAATCCCAAACTTGTGCTTGCGCAAGCCGGTAGAAATGTAGGGATGAGTATCGGCCGCAACGTCCGGATTAACCCGCAAAGCCACTCGCGCGGTAGTGCGCAACCGCGTCGCACATTCCGTCAGGGCCCAAAGCTCCGATTCGCTCTCTATGTTAAACAGCAGAATCCCAGCTCTTAGCGCTGCGGTCATCTCGTCACGAGATTTTCCAACCCCTGAGAAAACGATCTTCTTCGCCGCACGCCGGTCTGCGACCAACACCCGCTCGAGTTCTCCGCCGGAGACTACATCAAAGCCGCATCCCTCCCGCGACAGCAGGCGCAGAATGCTCAGATTCGAATTTGCCTTAACGGAGTAACAAATGGTGTGGGGAACATCGCGAAACGCCTTCTGAAAAGAAGAGAGCCGCTGGCGGATGGCGGTTGCCGAATAGACGTAGAGAGGCGTTCCGTAACGCTCCGCCAATTTGGATAGGGGAATATCTTCACAATGCAGCACCAGCTCTGGGTTGCGCTGAAACAACCCCTTGCGGCGCTCGTGAAGAACGAATCCAGGCGGCCTCTCGATTCCCGTGAGTGCTGTTCGCCTGGTCATTTTCGCTTGGAACTGGACGCGCCGCCTTCTTTGACTTTGATTGCGACCACGGTCTGGTCGTCGAACGTTTCGACTCCAGCAGAATGTTCAGCTACCGCCTTGAAAACAGAGTCCACCACGCAGTCCGCTGACCGGCCTGCGCATTCCTCGATGATTTTCTCCACCCGTCCGCGGCCAAACAGTTCTCCCTGCCGATTACGCGCGTCCAGAATTCCATCGCTGAAGAAGACGAACATATCCCCAGGCTTCATCTTGAAGCGGAATTCGTCATAGCTGGCATCGTCAAAAAGTCCGAGTGGCAAGCCTGTCGCCTCAATCACATTATTCTTTCCGTCGTGAAGCAGAACGGGACGCGGCAAGCCCGAGTTCGCCACCAGGAGCGTGCGATGCTGGTCATCCCAAACCGCATAAATGAGCGACACAAACTGCGCTTCAATTCTCCGCTCTGCCAGCGATAGGTTTACCGCCGAGAGCATCTCTGCGGGACTGGGCTCGATGGGCGCATGGGATCGGAGAATGCCGCTCACCAGAGCGGCGTAGATGGCGGCGGGGGCTCCTTTGCCGCTGACGTCGCCAATCACAATTCCCAGCCGCGAAAGAGAATAGGGAATGAAATCGTAGAGGTCGCCGCCGATGGCTCGGGCCGGCGTAAACTTTGCAGCCAGTTCCAAGTGTTCAACCTGGGGCAGCGCTTGCGGAAGCAATCGCATTTGCAGTTCCCGCGCAAGCGCCAGATCCCGCTCCAACCTCCGTTCTTGCCGCGCAATTTCCTCATACAGGCGTGCATTCTCTATGGCAATTGCGACCTGCGCAGCCAGCGTGGTCATGGTGCGCCGGTGGTCGTCCGTAAAAAAGCCGCGCCGTGTGTGTTCGAGATCGAGAACCCCAATCACTTTGTCTTTGTAGATGAGGGGCACCGTCAGCTCCGATCGCGTTTCCGGATTCCCCTCGATGTAGCGGGGATCCTTGCTCACGTCGGGCACTAGAATCGCCTGCCTTGTCTGCGCCGCCTGGCCCACCAAGCCTCTGCCAACAGGAATTTCGTGTTTCACGTGAACATTCTCATTGAAGCGCAATGAGAAACGATGTTGCAGCTTCTCACCCGAGGAATCCAGCAGCAGAATGCTGAAAATCTGAAAGTCAATCAAGCGCTGCAGAAGCTCCGCGATCCGGCCGAACAGTTCGTCCAGATTTAAGATTGACGTTAACTCACGCGCAATCTCATTCAATAACATAAGAATGCGCGCTTGCTTGGTGGTACGGGTGTAGAGTTGCGCGTTTTCAATTCCTGCGGCCATGCGCGATGCGATCAACGTCAACAGCCGCTTGTGCTCTTCGGTGAAATAGTTTTGGTGCCGAGCTTCCAGGTCGATCACTCCGATCACGCGGTTTTTCGTCGTGAGCGGCACCGCCAACTCAGAGCACACGTTGGGTACGGCGGCAATGTAACGCGCATCCTGCGTTACGTCGTCAATCAGGATTGCCTGGCGCAATTGCACCGCTAGACCGGTCACTCCCTCGCCAACCTTTATACGAGACCTTTCTGCGAATTCTGGGGGATAGCCCACCTGGAAGCGAAAACGGAGTTCTTGAGTCTTTTCGTTTAGAAGAAGGATTGCGAAAATTTCATAGTCGATGACTCTGCGCACGACCTCTGCGACCCGGCGCAAGGTCGTATCCAGGTCGAGCGACGTCGCCATTACGTCGGATACTTCCAGCAACAGGGGATCAACCGGTATGTGCTTTTCGTGCTTGCTCAGAACAGAACTCATTGTTTTTCCATGATAGCAGCCGTGCTTTGGATGCTAGGCGTCGAGAACTGAGAACTGAGAACTAGAGTTCACTCCCGCGGAACAATGCAAATGTCGGCCAGATTGCGGTAGCGTTCGGCATAATCGAGGCCGTAACCCACGACAAACTCATCAGGAATGGTGAAGCCGACGTAGTCGCCCTGCAGCGGCAGTTTGCGGCGCGATGGCTTGTCAAGAAGAGCCGCGATCTTCAGCGAGCGAGGTTGATGCGCCAGCAGCAGCTTTTTCAGAACGGTGAGTGTCAGTCCCGTGTCGAGGATATCCTCGACAACGATCACGTTCTTATCTTTCATGGACTGATCTACGTCCTTTGTTAGTTTCACCTCGCCCGTGGAGTCCCATCCACTCTGCAATTCCTGGGTCGGGCTGGGACGGTTCCCGTAGCTCGAAACTCCGATGAAATCAAATGTGGCGTCCAACTTTATTTGTCGCGCTAGATCGGCCAGGAAAATAGCGGAGCCCTTGAGCACGCCGACAAGAATCACGGGCTGCCCCGCAAAGTCGCGCGTGATGTCTGCCCCCAGTTCGACGATTCGTTTCGCAATTTCTTCCCGCGAAATCAGCACCTTGAGTTCTGCCATGGCGTTTCATATTAAACTAAAGTTGGGCGGCAACCCATGCCGTCATTCATTTCGCCGCAAAATCGAGCGACTGCGTCGCAGTTGGAGGAAATATCATCTATGAATCTTAATGGCGTTCAACTTACATGGCTGGGACATGCGACTTTTCGCATTGATACACCTGGCGGCCGCATCATCATCATCGATCCCTGGATCATGAATAATCCGGCGTGCCCGCCCTTCGAGAAGAAACCGAAGCACGTCGACGTTCTCTTGTGTACTCACGGTCACGGAGACCACATTGGGGACGCGGTCGAGATCATCAAGCAGCACAATCCTCAAGTTGTGGGCATGCCAGAATTGTGCGGCTGGCTGGAGAAGAAAGGCGCCAAACAAACGGCCATGATGAATAAGGGCGGCACCCAGAAGATCGGCGACATCAAAGTCACGATGGTGCACGCCGACCACTCCTGCGGCATCCAGGACGGCGACCAGCTCATCTATGGAGGGGAAGCGTGCGGGTACGTGGTTGAATTTGAAAACGGACTAAAAATCTACCACGCTGGAGACACGAATGTCTTCGGCGACATGGCGATCATCCGCGACCTGTATGCACCTGAAATCGTCATGCTGCCCATCGGTGATCACTTCACCATGGGGCCGCGCGAGGCCGCTTACGCTTGCAAGTTGCTGAGGCCCAAAGCGGTGATTCCCATGCATTTCGGTACGTTTCCGGTGCTAACGGGAACCCCGAGAGACTTTCAGAAGCTGGTGCCGGGCATTGAGGTTGTCACCATGACGCCCGGTGTGTCGATCGGCCAACTCGTCACTACCGGCTGAGGAATTGCCAACCGCAGTTCGAGAGGAAACACGTGGTCCAAGACAACTTGAAGAAAGAGAAGAAACCCAACTGGCGGCACTATGACTTTACTACCGCCGGTCCGGTTGACGATTACCTTTACTCGATGTTGCCGAAGCGGGATGAGGTGCTGGCGGAGATGGAAGCCTACGCCGGCAAGCACAACATCCCTATCGTGGGCCCGGCAGTGGCGCGAGTGCTCCAGCAACTCGCCTTGATGATTAATGCCAGGACGGTTTTCGAGCTTGGCTCCGCCATCGGCTATTCGACCATTTGGTGGGCGCAAGCCGTCGGGGGGACGGGCCGCGTCATCTACACCGATGGCGATGCCAAAAATGCCGAGCGCGCTCGGCGATACTTCGAGCGCGCCGGCGTTTCTAGTCGCATCACCTTGCACACCGGCGACGCGTTGGAGTTTCTATCCGAGCAAAAGCAGGAATTCGATATCATTTTCAACGACGTGGACAAAGAGGATTATCCCCGCGTACTGCGCCTGGTTTCACCGCGCTTGCGCAAAGGCGGATTGTTCATCACCGACAACGTTTTGTGGAGCGGGCGGGTAGCGCAGAAAAATCCCAAAGACGCGCAGACCAAGGCAATTCTCGAATTCAATCGGCTGCTCTACGATTCGGGGGATTTTTTTACCGCGATCCTGCCCATTCGTGATGGATTGGCGGTTGCGCTGAAGAGGTAAGGGGGCAGCACCGTCATCCCGAGCAAAGCGAGGGACCTTGGCGTTCGCTAACAGCACCGACAATGCTGACAAGAACCAAGGTCCCTCGCTACGCTCGGGATGACAAGGCTTCAGTTTCAGATCGACTTTACGGGAATTGCCAGCAAATCCTCCACTAGCCCGACCTCCTTCTGCAGGAATGGTTCGGCGTAGGTTACGCCCCCCAACATGCCGTAATATCGCGCCATGGAATCGACTCGCGCGCGAATTTCGTCGTGGGCCGGGAAGAGATCTTTGCCAGCATCCTGATCGCTGAATTGCGTCTTGTAAGCCAGGATCGAGGCGACCTTCTGCTCGAACTGCTGGGTGATGTCGACGACGAATGTCGGCCGCACGTCGTAATAAAGCGTCGCATAAATAATTTTGAACGGTCGGTGCGGAGCGAGCGGCGAGCTTTCGGGTTTGGTTTGGCGGAAAGCTGACGGCGGAGAGCTGAGAGCCAACTTCGCAAGCCCCGCCAGAAAGCACGCCTCATATCCCAGCACAGAGGTGGTGTAGTGATCGGGATGCCGGCCTTTCCAGTAGGGCAGAATCACCGCTCGCGGCCGCGTCTCGCGAATCATGCTCGCCACCTGGAGGCGATTTTCCCAGGTATTTTCGACCCGGCCGTCGGGAATATCGAGCGCGCGCCTCCAGCCTGCTCCGAGAATTCTTGCGGCATCAGCGGCTTCGCGGGCCCGGTCGTCGGCTGAGCCCCGCGTGCCCATCTCGCCTTGCGTTAGATCGAGAATGCCGGTCCGCTGCCCGCGTTGTGCCATCTTCAGCAGCGTGCCCCCGCAGGTTTGCTCTACATCGTCACGGTGGGCAGCAATGGCAAGAATGTCGAGATCGCGCGCGGACGAGGCCATGTCAGTCGAGACTCCCCTGTTCGAGCACCACGTTTTCGCGCACGATCAGGCGGTGCGCTGCCATTTCTTTCAGCGTGGGCAGCACCCGGCCTACATGTTCGTCGGTATCGACGAAGAAAATGACCACGGGCAACTTGCCGCCAGTCTCGACCAGATGCGCCGTTTCCACGCGGTGCCGCCCCAGGAAACCTGCCACCGCATGGATGGTGATTGCGGCATAAACATTTTCCTTGCGCAAGTAGTTGAGAATTTCCAGATGGAGTGGCCGGTGATGCCACTGGTCGGCTTCGTTCAAATAGATGGTTACCTGCACTGCCATGGCGTTCGCCATTCTACAGCACCCGGGCGAGTGCCATGCCCACCAACGCTGCGCCCAGGCATAGCAGGTTATTGCTGAGAACGTTGGCCAGCATCAACAGCCACTGTCCGTGTTCGAAATATGCCACCGTTTCGAATGCGTAACTGGAGAAGGTGGTAAACGAACCGCAGAAGCCCACCACCACCAGAACCCGCCAACGCGGATCTATCAATACCCGCTCGGTAGTCCAGATGACAAAGAAGCCGACGATAAAGCTGCCTGCAACATTGATCAGAAGCGTTCCGTAAGGAAAGATTGGGCCGAGCTTTTCGACCGTGAGCCGGCTCAGCAGATAGCGCAGGTTTGCACCTACAAGGGCAGCGATGGAAATCGCGAGGAAGTCTTTCACGATGGAATTCTCCCTACAAATCAATGTAGATTTAGTAGGAGTTATCAGCCCTCATTCGAAATGCGATTTCGGGCGGTTATGGCGAACTCCATCGCCGTGAGTATTGTTTATCACAGGAGACGGGAACAGCACAGCGGAATCGGCGCCGATTATCCCATCCGTAACGTTAGATTTCTACTTCTTCCGCTCCACCAAATATCGTGCCAGCTCTTTCAAGGTTTCTGCCCGTTCGCCGAAACTTTCCAACTCGGAAAACGCCGCATTCACGAGCGAATCCGCTTTGCGCACTGACTCCTCAACGCCGAACAGCGCCGGGTAAGTCGCTTTTTGCGCTGCAGCATCCTTGCCGGCGGTCTTGCCCAGTTGATCAGAGGTTTGGGTCACGTCGAGCACGTCGTCCACAATTTGGAAGGCCAGGCCTACGGACCGTCCAAACGCCCGCAAGTTTTTCACTTCGTTGTCCTTTGCCCCAGCATAAAGTCCGCCGCTGACCACGCTCGCGGTAATCAACGCGGCGGTCTTTGCGCGATGAATATACTCCAGCATTTCTGCCGTGGGCTGGCTATGCTCGGCTTCGAGATCCACAACTTGTCCGCCGATCATGCCGTCGAGCGTGCCAGTGTCCCGCGCAATCTCTTCAATGATCCGCACACGCGCTTCAGGCGGACACTCAAGAAGCGCCTGAACCTCATAGGCCCGCGTTTGCAACGCGTCCCCCGCCAGGATCGCGAGCGCTTCCCCGAAAACTTTGTGGCACGTGGGGCGCCCGCGGCGCAAGTCGTCGTTGTCAAGAGCGGGAAGGTCGTCGTGGATCAGCGAGTAAGTGTGCAGCATCTCTAGCGCAGCGCCGAGCTCCTCGATTTTCTTGGGCAGCGATCCTGCAACCATACGCCCCGCTTCCATGCACAGCACCGGACGCAGCCGTTTGCCGCCGGCAAATACGCTGTGCCGCATGGCCTTGTGGATAGACACCGGAGGCTGAGTTTCCAGCGGAATCAGACGGTCCAGCGCCGCGTCAGTTAAGGACCGGCCTTGCTCGAGAGATTCTTGCAGCATTGAGGAGTGAGTATATCAAGGCACGGGTGCCAAGGCACTGGCCGGACCGACCGGTCCGACCGGTGATATTCTACGAATCGAAAAAAGAGAGGACGCCCAAGGCGTCCCGTTGGTAGTTCATCACTTCCAATTACTTCACGCCACTGCGCTCTTCGCAATCGCCACGTTGCGCAGCGCAGAAATCAAAACATTCTGGACATCGCCGGCCCGGCAGACATCGC
The DNA here is from genome assembly GCA_030838305.1 of Acidobacteriaceae bacterium. Taxonomy (GTDB): domain Bacteria; phylum Acidobacteriota; class Terriglobia; order Terriglobales; family Acidobacteriaceae; genus Sulfotelmatobacter. Next base: position 7,287 of record JAUTWY010000480.1, on the reverse strand, counting down.
TGGCGCCCGCCTCCATCGCCGCAATCCATAACTCCTCATCCGGTACGCGATGAGTACAAACGATTGGCAGTGATGGAAAATCCTCATGCAAGTTCCGCAGGTCGGTCAGCCGGGCGTGCTCAATATCGAGAATCACGACTTCCGGCCTGCTCTTGGCGACCCGCTCGCGAAGCTCCGCTCCGGAGCGCGTCATCTGTACGGAATGGAAATGAGAAGAAAGGCCACCCGCCAGCGACTGGGCGACCCTGGCATCGCTTTCAAAAACTACTACACTCAAGCCCATCGATCCTCCTGACGTACAACCGTCACGAACTGCGGACTAGGGCTGCGGGGGAAGGTTCGAAACCATTACTCCACAGACATTACGACTCAACAAGCACCAGCGGATTGGCCGCCTACCTGCGGGCAGGCGCTTTTTCCGCCACGGGCTCAAACGGCTCGGCCTGGAGCTTCCCGTTTTTCTTCAGCAGTATCTCCACTTTGCCTTCAGCCTGCTCTAATTCCTTGCGACATGATGCAGAGAGATGCATGCCTTCCTCAAAGAGGGTGAGGCTCTTTTCCAGAGGCACTTCTCCCTTTTCCAGTTCCTGAACAATTTTTTCCAGGCGCTGGAGGCACTCTTCAAATTTAGCCAACGGGTTTTTGCTCCTTCTCCATTGTACTGATTCGTTTCCGCCGGATGTCCAGTGTTTTTTTGTAAAAAATTGCGGAAGCCGATTCATCTTCTCCGCAGGTGGAATTTATGCCGGAGCGGAGATTTTCGTTCCCAGCGTTTCAAGTACATCCACCGCCGAACTATAACGGCCCTGGGGTGCGCTGATTTGCGCTCCCTGCACCATGTGGCGAACCGCCTGCAGCATTTCGCGCGCGATGACCACGCCCTCGGCTCTGGCCGCGTCCGGCGTTTGGGCTCTTGCCATGCGTTCCAGGATCGAATCGGGAACAGAAACCCTGAGTTCGTTCTTCATGAACTCGGCATTGCGCACGCTGACCAGCGGCCATATTCCCGCGACCACCGGAATGCGGCAGTGCTCGATCCGCCGGAGAAAGTTTTCCAGCAGGCGAATGTCGAAAACTGGCTGGGTCACCGCGTATTCAGCTCCGGCCGCAACTTTGAACTCAAATCGGCGGATCTCTTCATCCAGGTCCGTCAGTCCAGGGTTTGCACCTACTCCAATCACAAAACCCGTGCCGGCGCCAATCGGATTTCCCCCGATGTCCAGCCCCCGGTTCAAGTTGTGAACAATATTGACCAGGCCAATGGCGTCGACATCAAATACCGCCGTCGCGTCCGGATAATTGCCCATCTTCGGAGGGTCGCCAGTGATGCAGATCAGGTTCTTGATCCCCACCGCCGCCGCTCCCAGCAGATCACTCTGGATGCACAGCACGTTGCGGTCGCGGCAGGTGTAATGCAGAATCGGATCGATCCCCGCATCGCGTTGCACCAGCAGCGAGAGCGCCTGATTGCTCATGCGCGCCGAAGCCCGTGGACTATCGGGAATATTCACCGCATCCACCCCGACTGATTTCAGGAAACGCGAGCCTTCCAGTTCTTTACTGATGTCGGTTCCTTTTGGAGGAACCACCTCGACCATGGTGACGAACTCGCCCCGGGCCAGCTTAGCACCCAAGTTCGAACGCTCCTCCAACGGCTGGGCGGGGGTTGCTGTTGGCGCAGCCGATCCTGCAGCAACTTGGGCCAAGGTAGCCTTCCCCCTGGCCTCTCCCACGCGCAGGGCGGATTTCATGACCCGAATATGATCCGGAGTGGTCCCACAACAACCTCCCACAATCCGAGCGCCGGCGGCTACAAACTTCCGCGCATAACTCGCCATGTACTCCGGAGAGCAGAGATAAATGTTTCTGCCTTCAACCGAACGAGGAATGCCGGCATTCGGTTGCGCGGCCAAGGGCAGCGCAGTTGCCGCACGCACCCGTTCAATGGCATCCAGCATCGCCACCGGCCCCACACTGCAGTTGCAGCCAATCACGTCCGCGCCCCATTCTTCGAGGCGGGGAGCAAAAGTCTCCGGATCGGAACCATCCAGGCAATTGCCGTCTTCGTCGATCGTGACCTGTACGATCAAAGGCAATTTTGCTCCAACATCTTGGGCCGCCAGCATCGCCTGATGGACTTCTTCGAGATATCCAAACGTTTCCAGCATCAGAAGATCCACGCCACCCTCGGCCAACGCTGCGATCTGCTCGCGAAATGCCTGCCGCGCTTCTTCGAACGATGTCTTTCCCAAAGGTTCGATTCTTGTTCCCAGCGGGCCAACCGATCCTGCTACCCACACATCGAAGCTTTTGGCGGCTTCTTTTGCCAGCCGCGCTCCCGCCCGATTAATGTCACGCACTTTGTCGGCGATGCTATGTCGCGCCAGACGGAAGGCATTGGCACCGAACGTATTAGTTTCAACGATTTCGGCGCCAGCCTGCAGGTATTCGTGGTGAATGGCGCGAATCAGATCGGGCTGGGAAAGGTTCAACTCGTCATAGCAACGGTTGATGAACACGCCCTTTGAGTAAAGGAGCGTCCCCATCGCTCCGTCGCACAGAATGGGGGAATGCTTGATCCGGGTAAGAAGATCGGAGGCCATACGCTTGGTAAGAATACAGGATGAATGCGGGCTATGCATCCGAGTTTGCACCGCCGCTAAGCTACAACATGGCCGCAATCCGGGGAACTTCAAAAAGATGAGGGCCGAGCGGGTCTGCTATAATCCGCTATTTCGCACGTAAATCTAAATTTTTCATATTCTTAGGAGTCTCCCGGTTGAACAGAGTTCCCATATTTGCCGTCATTCTCGCTCTGATCAGTATCAGCTTTCTCGCCTGTGGCTACTCCAGTTCCTATTACAAGCCGCCCAGTGGATTGGCGACTCGGGTCTTCGCATCGCAGAGTATATCCAGCCCGACATCAGGTGCCGGGCTCGTCATCATCAACGGAGCGAATGACTCGCTGGCTCGCGCCTCCGGAATCAGCGCTGGCCGTTCCCCCGGCCTCATGGCTATATCCCCCGAACGAAGCACTCTGCTGGTCTTTGATTCGGGCACCAATAGTATTCAAGTTGTCAATACGAAGACCGAATCCCTGATTGGTGCCATACAACTAGCCGGACCGACGACCAGCATGGTGGCTCCCACTAGTAGTTTTGGATATGTGGCAGTGCCTCGAGCGGTTCTGAACGGATCTCCTCCAGGCGCAATTGAAGTCCTGAACCTCACAATCGGGGGAGTTGCGTCCACCCTGAGCGTCCCCAATGCGCAAACCGTGGTGGCGAGTCCGAGTGGAACGCAGCTTTTAGTATTCAGTAGCGATTCCGATTCTGTGACCATCGTTTCTCCATTTTCCTTAAACACGGGAAACCCCGTCGCCACCACAGTCGCCGGTTTTGATCGCCCGGTGAACGCAGTCTTTGGCGGCGATGGTACAGCTTACATTTTGAATTGTGGTCCAGAGTGCGGCAGTGCAAGCGCCAGCGCCAGCGTCCAGATTCTGAACCTGGGCACCACACCATCGGCGGGCGCATCCCTAGCCGTAGATGGTGCGACCATCGCTTTGATCAGCGGTTCCACCCTTTACGTCGCCGGCACCCCGACTGCTTCAGTAAGCAATTCGTCGCCGAACAATCTGTGCCCCCCCAATACCACTGCGGCCCCAACCTGCGGCCGCCTCGACATCGTTGACCTCAGTTCGATGACCGTTACCGGCACTGCCATCATCACCGACGGCTATCACGATCGCATCGATATGAGCAACAACGGCCAGCTTTTTATTGGCTCGCATACCTGCAGCACAGTGGGCAATGTAAACGCCCCTCAGGGAGAAGTGCGCGGCTGTCTGTCGATTTTCAATACCGCGACCGCGGCGGTCGTCATTCCGCCGGACAACGGAGACGTCACCGGCCTTCAGAGCTTTACCGGTCGTTCCGTGGAGTACGTGGCCGAGGGTGGGAACTTGCGGGTCTACGACACGACCAAAAATATATTGTTACTGAACAACATCATCAGTACTGGGACGATCGGCATCACGGGCCAGATTATTGATGTAAAAGCCGTAGATTTTTTCTGAGCCGGTATTGCGCCTACTTCGCAGGTTCCAATCGCAGTCGATGCGCGCTGTTCGCTTCTATTGCATGTGTAGTGAACGGCAGCGTGAACGTCGACCCTCCGTACCAAGCTTCCCATTGATCCATATAAAACGGGCTTAGAAAGTTTCCGCCCTGTCCGGTGACGGTATTCAAAGTGGACTGGTCCAGGTCCGCTAAGTTTGCGGTGAAGCGTTCGGAGGGGCCGTGGTGCGGTGTGACAGCTTTTACGGTGTATCCGCTGCCCGATTGCTCTCTTATGCCAGGCGCGGACCAGCGCCGGACTACAGGAATTTTCCCCAGCACTGGGTGCTCAAGGTCAATTGCGTTGAAACTTCCCCAGGTCCAGGAAGCCAGATCCTTCGGAGCTGCTGGCTCGGTTACTGCGGCTTCGACAGCGGCGGCAATCAGTTCATCATAGTTCGGATATTTTGCCGGTAGCCAACGCTTGGGCTGATGCAGCAGAATATTCTGCAGCCACACCGTTCGCATCTGCCAGTGGTAAGTCTTCCAACTCAATGTTCTTTCCTGCTGCTTCGGATCATCCTCGGCAGCTCCCAGGCTGGGCTCAAGCAGTAGACGAGTTAGTTCCTGGGAAGAGCGCACCGCAATGGTGGGAGCCGCTAACGCGCCAAGCATTCGCCCGTCCCAGTTGCGCATGAGGTCGGCAGCCTGTTTTGCCCGCGCAGAGGGTTTCGAAGCGTGATCGATGGCATAGACCAGCCGCTCAGCGGTAAACAAGTCATTTTCGGAATGGATGTCGTTCTGCAACGCAAGCATGTCTGACACGGCAAATTTCCGCCCTGATTCGAGCACGTGGTAAATCCGCTCTGTCCGCCACGGTGCCTCCCACGAAGAACTAATTGAATAGGGGTACCCGTCCGGAGTGATGCGCCCATTCGCCGTAGCAATGACTCCCGAGGGAGGGTTATACATCGTCGGCAGCTTGTCGAAAGGAATGTAGCCAGTCCATTCGTGGGCATCATCTGCGCCGCTGACTGGCAGACCGCCGTTGCCGGCCGCGCGAATCGGAACTCGGCCCGTCGCCTGGTAGCCGATATTGCCATCGACATCGGCGTACACCACATTTTGCCCCGGTGCATCAAGCGTCGAGAATGCTTTGCGAAAATCCTCCCAATTCTGTGCCGCATCCACATCGAAAAATGGGATATGCAAGCCGTCATACAACGTCCAACGCAACGCTACTTGCCGCGTCTCTCCAGGCAAGACATCGGTGATGACTGGACCATGCCGCGTGATCCTCACGTCCAGGGTTACATCCGCGGCATGCTTGACGTGGATGACCTCGGCCCGGTGCTCCGGTTGCTGCCAGCCCCGCGGCGTCTGATACGCTCCCTGCGCGTTGAAGTTCTCGATGAACGCGTCCGTCACCGTTGGCCCAACGTTGGTAAATCCCCAGGCGATTCTCTGATTGTGGCCCACAACCACGTACGGCATTCCGGGCAAAGTGACCCCCGCGACATCCAGAGTGCCGCACTTGAGATGCGCTTCATACCACAGGTTCGGCATCTGGTGCCCCAGATGCATGTCATTGGATAGCAGCGGCTTGCCCGTGACCGTGTGCGCTCCTGAGACTACCCAGTTGTTCGATCCATTCGCTGCTTCCGGAGTGCGCTGCTCCCAGATTTCCTCTACCGAGCTTCGATGCTGGGTTACCGAGTTGTCAGTTACATCCTCGTCGTCATCCTCATCCTCTGAATCGTTCTGATTTTGCTGGTTCAGCTCTTCTCGCATGACGGTAGGCGGGCGATCGTGCCAGGAGCGGTTCGTGTACAGATCAGAGGTCAACTCCGGCCCCAGCTTGGCTAGAACTTTTTCTCTCTCGAGCCCGTCCCCGAAAGTGTAGTAATTGAGATCTTTGACCATCTGGTTCGCGATGACGATGGAATCCTCCGCCTGCCACGGTTTTGGACGATATTTCAAAATGCGGAACTCAATGGGAAGCTGGCCGGAGCGGCTCTCGATATAGGCATTCACGCCGCGCGCGTAAGCATCAAAGTAAGAACGGTCGCGGGGACTCGCCATCTGCAGTGATTTTCTGGCCGCCGCCCGCAGCCCCAGTATGCGCTGCCCGCGGTCAATATCAATCGTATCTTCGCCCAGAATTTCGGATAATTCTCCCGCCCCGAAGCGTCGCATCACGTCCATTTGCCACAGCCGGTCCTGTGCCGTGACGTAGCCCTCAGCAACAAACAAGTCTTCTAGAGTCGCAGCCTCGATAGCAGGGACGCCATGGCCGTCGCGCGTTACTTTTACAGTCGCTGAAAGACCTTTTACTTGAAGCCTCCCGTCAAGCTGGGGAAGCGCGGCGCGGGTCACGTAGTAGGCATAAGCAATTGCGCCTGCAATCAGCAGAACAATAAGTAACAGCAGCCACAGGAAAACTCGCCCGGCGCTTGAACGCCTGTTTGTAGGAAGTGCCGTGGTAGTAGCGCTCATGAGCAATCGATTCTAGCAGCCTGGTCCGCATGAGCGGCTTCTTGCGCGCCGCGGCCGCGTAGAATTCAGCGGCGGCCCTGCGGCGTTGCCTGCGCCTGCTCGATGAAAATGAATTTCATTTTCAAGATGTCCGATGCTATCCTGACACTTCATGCTGCAGAAGCGCATTGATGACCAGCCTTCCATCTCGCGCGAGATGGTGCGCGAGGCCCAGGAAATTCTTCACCGGCACCTCAAGAAAGTCGGCTTGAAGCAGACGGCGCAACGGGATACCATCCTCCGCTCGTTCTTGGAAACTCGCGACCACCTTTCGACGGACGAATTGCACCGCCTGGTGCAGAAGAAAGATGCGGGAATTGGCTACACCACCGTCTATCGCACTCTCAAGTTGCTGGCCGAATGCGGCTTGGCCAGCGAAGTCGCTTTCCACGATGGCATCGCCCGTTACGAGCATCAGTACAACCGCCGCAGCCATCACCACATGGTTTGCACGGAATGCGGCAGTTCGGTGGAATTTTTCTCTCACGAAGTGGATCAGTTGGAGCAGGAAATAGGCCGCCGACATCACTACACTACGACCCGCCATACCTTTCAGATTTACGGGGTTTGCGAAGATTGTCGCAAATCCCGGCCTGCCTGACAGAGCCTGCGAAAAATCTGCCTCCTTGATGTTCCTTCGTGTCCGTGTGGTGGAGATTCTTATTGCCCGCCGGCGGAGGTGAGCGTCAGGTTT
>JAUTWY010000472.1 GCA_030838305.1 Acidobacteriaceae bacterium | reverse complement strand
AGTCCGATGAAGGCTCTCTATTGGGCGGCGGTCGCCAACGGTCTGCTCGCGCCGCTTCTTCTGATCGGCATTCTGATCGTGGCCTCGGATCGAAAGATCATGCAGCAGCACCCTAGTTCTTTTCTCTCACGGCTAACAGTAGCAGTCACGGCGCTCGTCATGCTCGGTGTCGCGGTCAGCATGTTTGTCTTTTGATTGCAATTGGTTCGCCCTCGGCTCGAACAAGCTACTTCCTTCGCCGTCTCGGCAAAGAAGAGCTTGCAATGACTGATCCTTCGTAGCGCTGCCTCAAAAGAGGGACGGCCAGTCACCTCGCATGCAGCATTAAAGAATCCTTCCCTTGATCAATGGCGGCCATTTTGTTCGCGCCGGATAGTTGTTGCATGAAAAATAGCCCACTTAAACAAACCATTAACTTCACTGTCGTTGCACTGTTGAGCCTGCTTTGGGCGGGTTCCGCACTCGCAGCACCGACCGAGAGCTTGCTCGTATCAGCAGGTTTCAAAGCAAAGGCTGCGACGACCGGGAAACAACGACAAGAACTCAGAACCCTGCCTGCAGATAAGGTGTCACCCGTTAGTCAGAACGGAAAAACCTTTTACATCTATCCCGACGCGCAGCGTGATCAGATTTACGTCGGCAACGCAGCGGAGTATCAAGCCTACAAAGGTCTGGCAGCAAAATCGCGCGGCAGCGCCGGTCCGGTAGTGAAGACGGATTACGTTAGAGGAACTCAAATCCCGGTCCGCAAATTCTACGGATTCGGACCTCTCGACGACATGAGATAGACACCAGTTGCCCGGGCCTGAACGAAGGGAAGCGTATGTTTTCGCAACCCGGAACCTGACAAAGGAGAAGAACTCTATGGTCAAGATAAAGCAACTCAGTTACGGACTGTTATTGGGTGGGATGGCCATTACGACGGGGTATTCGCAGGACGCGGCGAGCGAATATGTAGCGCCGTCAGACGCCGGTCCGAAAGGCAAAGCACCCGGGATGCGAGTTCAATTACTGAACCCTGGAGAATCGACGAAACAATATGCGGTTATCTTCTACCAGGGAGACGAGGCGTTTTCCGGACTGCTGGAATTCGCAAAAAAGTATAATGTGACGAGCGCGCATTTCACCGCCATCGGAGCGGTGAATGGGGCCACGCTGGGATGGTTCGATCCTCAGCGGAAAATGTACAAGAAAATCCCGATCAACGGTCAGCACGAAGTGATCGGGATGAGCGGCGACATCGCGCTCTATCAGGGAAAACCGGTGGTCCATACTCACATGTTAGTGGGAGCGCCAGATGGAACGATCCAGGGCGGTCACGTTCTCGCTGCGAATGTCTCGCCCACGCTGGAAGTGATGGTCACTGTCGATCCGGTAACGATGCAGAAGCGTTTTGATCCGGACACAGACTTAACGCTGATTGATCCAAGCCCGGCGAACAAGGAAGGAAAATAAGAGTGAAAGTCGGAGTTGTCGGTGTCGGAAGAGTGGGCGCGGCCTGTGCGCTCTCGCTGGTCGTGCGCGGCTCGGCGCGCGAGGCGGTAATAGTTGACCGGACCCGGGCGCGGGCCAGGGCCGTGGTCACCGATTTGCGCTACGGCGCGCCGCTTTGTCCCGAGGTCGCGCTCCGCGATGGCGACTACGCGGATCTCGCCGGCGCCGATCTCGTGATGCTTACCGCCGGAGTCAATGAGAAGAGCGGCGGCGCCACCGATCGCAACGATCGCGAGGGGCGCCTCAAACTGCTCGACACCAATGTCGGCGTGTTCAAGGACATGGTCCCGAAGATAGTCGCGGCGGCGCCGGCTGCGGTGCTGCTTGTCGTCACCGACCCACCCGATCCGCTCGCCGACTTGGTGCGCCGGCTCGCCGGGCACGACCGCGTCCTGAGCACTGGCACGTTGCTCGACAGCCTTCGGCTTCGCGTTCATCTCGCCGAACGGCTCCAGGTCAGCCCCGCTTCGGTCGAGGCCCAAGTCGTCGGCGAACACGGCACTTCGGAGGTGATGCTGTGGTCGTCGGCCAGAGTGAGCGGCGTGCCGATCGCCGAGGCCTTGCCGGCCGGGAGTTCGTTCGACGACTTCCGTAAAAGCGTCGAGCGCGATGTCCGCTACGCCAACATCACGATCATCGAAGGGAACGCGGCGAGCCAGTTCGGGATCGGGATCGTGTCCGCGCGGATCGCCGAAGCGGTGTTGCGCGACGAACGGGCGGTGTTGCCGATCGGCGTTTACAACGCCAAGTACGGTGTAACCCTCTCGTTGCCGAGCGTCGTCGGGCGGGAAGGCGTCAACCGCACCCTCGAACCGGCGATGTCCGACGAGGAACGGCGAGCCTTGGACCAGGGCGCCGAGGTCCTGCGACAAGCGGTGCAGCGGACATCATAGATACCCTGACCGATACAATCTTCGCGGCATTCACGATAGCACCTCTTCGAGGTTGTGCCGGATGTGGGTTTCGGTTTGGAAAAATCAGAACCGAATGACTTGCTTTCGGCGCGCAGTTCCATCAAGGACGGCTTGGTAAGCACGCGGCGCTTGATCGATAGTAATACTATCTAACTCAGGCGGCGTCAGGACGCCGGCGTTTACCAGTGGGAAGATTTCTCGCAGGACTTCCGCGCTCTCGGAGAAAGAAAGCTTCAAGGTATCAACGCCAATCAATCGTGCCTCACGGTGATAGAAATCTACCAAACTGAACGAAACTCTCGGCTCGATCGATGCGATTACTACGTGACGACCGCGATGAGCCAGACATTGGTTGACTGACTCAAAGGATGATCCTCCCACCATATCAAGAACGAGGTCGGCTCCCTTGCCTTGGGTGACTTCGAAAAGACCTTGAGGCAGGGGTTTCTTCTCCAGGACAAGCCAATTATCGGAAGGGATGCCAGCGGTCCTGGTGCGCGCGGCCTCGTTTCTGAGAACGCCGACGACTCTTTTGGCGCCGATATGCTTCGCGATCTTCACCGCTGCGGATCCGACCGCGCCCGTCGCTCCGAGCACCAGCACAATATCATTGGGGGACACGCGACCCGCCGTGACGATTGCGCTCCATGCCGTCAGATACCCCAGGCCTAAAGCAGCTGCTTGCTCGAAAGTGAGCTGCTTGGGTTTATCAACCAAGGCCTCGACCGGCACGGATACAAACTCTGCATGCGAACCATTTCTTCCAAACCCCAGGTTTCCACCAGTTCCAAAGACTTCTTTCCCTTTCCAGGTCGCTGGACCTTCAACGACGATCCCTGCGAAATCCCTTCCTGGCACTCGAGGAGGCTTCGTCTCTGAAATTTTTCCGAGCACGCTTTTGGGGTCGCTTGGGTTGATGGCGGCGGCGCGTACCCGAACCAGGGCTTCACCACCATGAGCGTCGATTCTCGGAACTTCGAGGTTCTCAACCAGCAGATTCGCAAGCGAGCCGGTATCGCGAAAGTACAGGGCTTTCATTGTGGGCGGTGTCGTCGGTCGGCGATGCCGCGGATGGTAACTGGGTTCCTTCATTGATCTCTCCTTGTGGTGAAATGAACTTCTGGAATGTGCTTCCGCTGCGTTTCATTTTAGAAACCAGTCTACGCTGCGCCCCCATTTTCATAGAAGCTGATAATCTCTTTCCCTAGGCCGGAAGCGACATGTTCACAAACTAGCGGGCGAGAAGCCTAACGCCTCGACGAGGAGATAAACCAGTATTGGAACGTCAGTGACGGCTTGACGCGATTGCGGCTGGTATGCATCAATGGCTCCTATCAAGAATACTGGTAGCAGTTCGTTACTACCGACCATCTTGAGCACGACGGCCGGCGCGGTCGATGTCATCGGTTTCCTCGCTCTTGGTGGACTGTTCACAGCCCACATTACCGGCAACGTGGTAATCGTAGCCGCGCACTACATAACCGGTGGTTTCAGCCAGGTCGGGCCGCTCCTGGCGGTTCCGATCTTCATGGCGGTGATGGGCTTGGTAACACTGGCGTCCGGCGCCTTGGTACGGACCGGATCATCGCCCTTGCGCCTATTGCTGTGGCTTCAGACTACACTCCTCGCCGCCTTTCTCTGGATCGGTGTCGGGTTTGGTCCCTTTGCCAATGCCGACGGTTCGATAGCAGTCCTCGCAGGCATGTGCGGCGTCGCCGCCATGGCGACCCAGAATGTACTGGTGAAGCTTGCTCTGAAGGACACGCCATCTACTGCGGTAATGACGACGAATATCACTCAATTGACTCTCGATCTGTCGATGCTCGCCCGCGGTAAAGGAGACGCGGCCGAACTCGCCAAAGTCCAACGCCGTGCACGCATGACCTTCGCCTGCGTCATCGGGTTCGTCGCCGGTTGTGCCTGCGGAGCCGCCTTGGAAGTCAAGTTCGGCCTCTGGGCGTTGGCGCTCCCGGTTGTTCTTAGCGCGCTCGCCGTCCCACTCGGCCGAGTTCAGGAGTGACCGACCGGCCACTTTCGCAACTCTACCTCGAACGAAGGAGTACCGACCACCTCGGTGGCGGCAACAGAAAATCCCACCCATGCGCAATAGCGGCCGGGGCATCGCGCGGCGTAATCTTGGAGCATGAAACCCAAACACACTTTCATCGTCACCATACCGGTGTGGTTCGCCCTCTTATGCTGCATCCTTGGCGGCGCAGTCGGATTCATGGGCGACGCCGTCTTTCAGCAATTCGCTAGTTAGGAGTGTTGATGAACCGGATCGGATCTGTTAGCCACAGCGGAGAAACATTATGTGGATAGTTCGCTTAGCTCTCCGTCGCCCC
>JAUTWY010000142.1 GCA_030838305.1 Acidobacteriaceae bacterium | reverse complement strand
AATCGAGGATGGGGCACCCTTCGCGTTTTTTTGGATTTACGATGTGTGCCGCGCTGGAAGTTATTGCGATTAACCCCAGGAGCCATGTTCAAAATTCAACTGCAAACATGGGGCACCCTGCGGCGAGGCTCCGCCCGTTTTTAGTGCACAGCTTTCAGCGAGGCTGGGACGAGACACACACAACAACACTGGGCTGAGACGGCTGAGCGAAGGGCAACTCCTACGAAAATACCTTCAGGCGGTCTGAGCAAGCGGCTCCAAGGTCACTTTGTGGCCTAGAGGCGTTCCAACCGCCTGACCAAGGATCGGCGGATTCGGTTCACGTCGATCCGGTCAAAGTGGTCCGCACCAAGTTCCCGGTAGTCTCCTACGAAAATACCTTCAGGCGGTCTGAGCAAGCGGCTCCAAGGTCACTTTGTGGCCTAGGCGTTCCAACCGCCTGACCAAGGATCGGCGGATTCGGTTCACGTCGATCCGGTCAAAGTGGTCCGCACCAAGTTCCCGGTAGTCTTCCTTTCGCTTCAGCATGTGATAGGCAATAACTAACAGGGCGTGAGCCACCGCCATGACCGCGCGCTTGGCTCCCCGCCGAGCAGCAATGCACCGATACAGCGCCGAGAGGTAGTTATTCTTCATCATCGAGATGGCCCAGGCCGCCTGCGACAGGCAGCGGCGGAGCGAGACGTTGCCCTTGCGCATCTTGCCGCTCAGCCGTTTCCCGGCGCTCTCAAAACTCCCAGGACACAAACAAGCCCAAGAAGCCAGGTGCCCAGAAGACGGAAACTGATTCATGTTCATTCCCATTTCCGCCAGCAATCCCCAGGCGGTCACCCGATCGACTCCGGGAATGGTGCATAGCCGAGTGACCTTATCCTCAAAAGGGCGCATGCGTCTATCGATCTCCTGCTCGATCTCACGCAGTTTCGATTCCGTGAAGCGCAGATGCTCGAAGAGCTGGCGGAGCAAAAATCGATGATGCTCGGTCATACGACCTTCCAGCGCCAATTTCAGTTCCGGGATCTTGTTCCGCAGCAGCCCTTTGGACATCTCGGCCAGTCGGGCAGCGTCTTGCTCCCCAGCAAGCATCGCCTCCAAGATCGCTCTCCCCGAAGCACCCAAAGCATCGGTCGCTACCGATGCCAACTTAATGTTGGCATCCTCCAGCACCTTGTGAATTCGATTCGCAATCCGGTTGATCTCCTGTACCAAACTCACACGATACCGCGTGAGGTCGCGAAGTTCACGTGTTGGTTGCGGTGGCACGAAACTCCCGCGGAGCAATCCGTGCAGCAAGTCCGCAATCCACTCGCTGTCTTTCTGGTCCGTCTTGCGACCGGGCACGGCCTTAATGTGTTGCGCATTCACCAACAACACCTCGAACTGCTCCGCAAGAATGTTCCACACCGGCTTCCAGTACACGCCGGTGGACTCCATGGCCACATGGGTTACGCCGCACTGCTCCAGCCAATCACCCAACTGAAGCAGATCGTGAGTGAATGTCCCGAAGCGCTTCTTCTCTTTACGGTTCTTCCCCTTGGTCTCCGTCCACAACACACATGCGGTAATGCTCTTCTTATGTACGTCCAGACCACAACAGCAGGGATAGACAACTTCCATCGCGCGACTCTTTTCTACCGCGCGGCGTTGGACGCTTCGAAAAAGCGAAAATCTCCTACGCGTGCTCTCCGCAACTCCCGGAGGCTACAATTCGTTGTGCTTCTCAGCGTCCCAACCATACTCGTAAGCGGGCTCTGTGAGCGCCAGAGTAGCTCGGCCTCTGTCGCCAACGCGGCTGCACAAACGCTACGCCCTCTCGAACCCATTTTCATCCTTCGTTGTGGACCCCTGGGGACCATGACTTACTCGTAGCGCAGGGCGACCATGGGGTCGACGCGGACGGCTTGGCGTGCGGGGAGGTAGCAGGCGGCCAGGGCGACTAGTGCGAGGAGGAGGATGACGGCTGCGAAGGTGACGGGGTCTGTAGCGGTTACGCCGAAGAGGAGGCTGGACAAGAATCTGGTAGAAGCGAGGGAGCCCGCCACACCGACTCCCAGGCCGATCAGGATCAAAGTCATTCCCTCGTTTAGAACTAGTTTCATTACGTCGCTTCGCTGCGCGCCGACGGCGATGCGCGTGCCGATTTCGCGCTGGCGCTGGGAAACGGCGTAGGAAATTACGCCGTAAATTCCCACCAGGCCGATGAGGAGCGCCATGGCGCCGGCGATGGCCAGCATGACCAGAGTGAATGAGGTGCGCGCGAGAGATTTGTCATAAATTTCCTGAAGGGTGCGCACATTCGCTAGTGGAAGATTGGGATTCATGGACCAGACGGCCTGGCGGACGTCGGCAAGTAAAGTTTGTGAGCCGGCGCGTTTGCTGCGGACGATATAGGAAACCGAGCGCTTCACCGCGACCGCATCGCCTTCGAAGTCATTCATCAGCAGCGGAAAATAGGCAGCCGTGGGCGCTTTTTCCTGCACTCCGTCATCGCGCACGTCGTTGACGACTCCGATGACTTCGCGCCAGGGGCCCTGGAGGTCCTCGCGGATCTGTTTGCCGAGGGCGCGCTGCGGGTCTTGCCAGAGCTCGCGCGCGAGATTTTCAGAAACCATCGCGACGGGGCGGCGCTCGTAGGTATCGGTCCAGGTAAACTCGCGGCCAGCGATAAGGCGATTGCCGACGGCGGCAAGCAGGCCGGGCGACACGGATTTGAAGAGGCGAAGTGGCGGCACGCCCCGCTCGTAGGACTTGTCGCGGGCATAGATCAGATCGTGGCCGGCGCGCTCGGTGGGAATCACGGTGGTGAGCCCGGCGGACTCGACTCCCGGAATGGCGCGGATCTTTTCGACGATTCCCTGCTCCAAGCGAATCACGGCGGTGGCATCCTTCGCCTGGGATTCAGGAATGGCGATGCGCAGAGTGAGCACGTCGCGTGGATCGAATCCGGGATCGACTTTGCGGAGCGCTTGAAAGGTGCGGATCATTAATCCCGCGCCGATGAGCAACACCAGCGCGAGGGCTACCTGCGCCACCACCAGCACGCTGCGAGTGCGATGCTGCTCGCGGCTCTGGCTTGCGGCGCGTCCACCGCCGCGGAGCTGATGCTGGATTCGCGGGCCAGCATATTTGATTACCGGAATTATGCCGAACAAAATTCCGGTGAGGAGCGCGGCGCCGAGGGTAAAGAGGATAACCGCCGGGTCGATGGAAATTTCATGCAAGCGCGGCAGATGCGACGGAGCAATTGAAACCAGGACTCGAACCGCGCCATAAGCGAACGCCAAGCCGAGCGCGCCCGCGAGCAATCCGAGCGCGACGCTTTCTATGAGCAGCGCGCGAGCGATATCGAACCAGCTTGCGCCGAGCGCCACGCGAATGGCGAGCTCGTGCTGACGACCTTCGGCGCGAACCAGTAAAAGATTCGCGACGTTTGCGCAAGCGATCAGCAATACGATTCCGATGGTGCCCATCAGCACCCATAGTGTTTTTCCAACATCGCCGATGAGCATTTGGCTGAGGTATCGCGACTTCGGAGCGAGGCGCACGTCTTCAAATTCCTTGACGGTCAAGCCGGGTTGTGGAGGAAAACTGTGCAGGGCCATGGGAATCATGCGCGCGATGTCGGCGCTGGCCTGCTCGATGGTGACGCCGGGTTTCAGACGCGCGATTCCCGGATAATCGAAGCCGCCGAGAAATTCCTTGGAGCGATCGAATTGCAGCGGGAGAATAAAGGCGGCATCGCGGTCGAGAAAGCTGAAGTTCGCGGGCATTACGCCGATGATTTGGCGAGAAATGCCGTTGTAGATAATCTGGCGGCCGATCACGGAGCGGTCCGCTCCGAAATGTGTCTGCCACCATCCATAGGTGAGAACCGCGGTTTGTGGGCTGCCGGGTGCCGCGTCATTTTCCGAAAACCAGCGCCCCAGTGTCGGCTGCACACCGAGGATGGGCAGAACCTCGGCGGTTACGTTGAGGCATTGCACCTCTTCCGGCTCGTCGAGTCCGGTAACGCTTTGCGTGTTCCAGCGGTACAAGCCGACGCTTTGGAAAGAGCGTCCCTGTTCGCGGTAGGTGAAATAAAGGAACGGCGCGGGATCGGCGTCCGGGAAGTTCACACCGGGAGCGGTGAGCTGCAGATCGATCAGCTCCTCGGGGTGTAGATACGGAAGCGGCTTCAAAAGAACGCCGTTGATCACGCTGAAAATCGCACTGTTCGCACCGATACCAACCCCCAGCGTGAGGACGGCAATTGCGGTGAAGCCAGGGGATTTGCGGAGCGCGCGCAGGCCATAGCGAATGTCACGAAACAAAGTTTCGATGAAGTGGACGCCGCGGGCCTCGCGGCATTCCTCTTTGACGCGCTCGGCCGCACCGAACTCCAGCTTGGCACGCCGCCTGGCTTCCTGGTGAGGCACGCCGCTGCGAACCAGATCGTCGGCGTAGGCCTCGATGTGGAAATGGAGCTCGTCGCGCATGTCGCTCTCCATGCGAGAGCGGCGCAGGGTGGCTTGCAGCCAAGAACGAAAACGGCTGAAGATGGTCATACTTCCTCGGGCCTGGTGCCCAGAATTCCGGCGATGACGTCTGCCATGCGATTCCAGTTATCCGTTTCGGCTTGGAGCCTGCGTTTCCCTGCGGCGGTGAGGCGATAGAACTTGGCTTTGCGATTATTCTCTGATGCGCCCCATTCACTGGCGATCCAGCCCTGATGCTCCAATCGATATAGCGCGGGGTAGAGAGAGCCTTGTTGAATCTCGAGGCGTTCTTTGGAGACTTGTTGGATACGGAGGAGGATGCCGTAGCCGTGCAGCGGGCCGAGGGAAACGGCCTTGAGGATCAGCATGTCAAGAGTTCCTTGCAGAAGGTCGAGCTGTTTTTGCACGAAGGAAAACTCTCCTAGATCAACTAGGAATGTAAGCGCAACTCTCCTAGACTGTCAAGGGAAAAAGCGGAGAAGTGATGTTCATAACTCAATTGCAAACATGGAAAAGTGCAGGACCCACCGCCGGGCGGGTAGACCCTGAAAAATCGAGGGCAAGGCACCCTTCTTGTTACTTTGAGTTGCGTTAGGGAGGCGGCTGGGAGTTCGGGCGATGGGTGGATTCGGACGGCATGGATGGGAGTTCACGGGTATAATTCGCGGCAACTATGGCGTTGACCACGGGGACCAGGTTTGGGCCTTACGAGATTGAGGCGCTGCTGGGTAGAGGCGGGATGGGCGAGGTTTACAGCGCCCGCGACACCAGGCTGCAGCGTACCGTAGCGATCAAGATTCTTCCCTCACATTTGTCTAACCCTGATTTGCGCTCGCGCTTCGAGCAGGAAGCGAAGTCTATCTCGGCGTTGCAGCATTCGAACATTTGCGTGGTGCATGACATCGGTTCGCAGGACGGCGTCGACTTCATGGTGATGGAGTGCGTTAGCGGGCAAACCATGGACCAAGTGGTTCCTCCCGGTGGGTTGGCAGCAGATGTGGCGATCAGATATGCGTTGCAGGCCGCGGATGCTCTTGCTTATGCGCATGCGGCGGGAATTGTGCACCGTGATTTGAAGCCTTCCAACGTTATGGTGGACAAGAATGGCATGGTCAAAGTGCTGGACTTTGGGCTTGCGAAAGCGGTTGCGGCCGAGACCGACTTAGCGACCATCGCAACCAT
Source organism: Acidobacteriaceae bacterium (assembly GCA_030838305.1). GTDB lineage: Bacteria > Acidobacteriota > Terriglobia > Terriglobales > Acidobacteriaceae > Sulfotelmatobacter. Next base: position 5,077 of record JAUTWY010000142.1, on the reverse strand, counting down.
CACTACCAAACCTGGAACCATCGTGGGAACGGCGGCGTACATGTCGCCGGAGCAGGCGGAAGGAAAAGTGGTGGATGCGCGCAGCGATATTTTTTCGTTCGGCGCGCTGCTGTATGAAATGCTGAGCGGGCGACGAGCGTTTGAAGGCAAATCGAGTGCGGCACTGCTGGCGGCGGTTTTGCGTGACGAACCGAAACCACTGAGCCAACTCAAGAGAGAAGTGCCGCCAGAGTTACGGCAAATTGTCAGCCGTTGCCTCAAGAAAAATCCGGCGGCGCGTTATGCAAGTGGCACGGAGCTGGCTCGCGATCTGAAGAGCTGCCGCGATCTGCTGTTCCCGGAGTCGGGGACGATGCTAAGTCCGGCGCGAATAGTCCGGGAGGTACAGCGCCCGCGGGTGCTGGTGCCGCTGGTGTTGTTGGCGGTGCTGCTGGGTGCAGGAGCTGCGTGGCTCGTGAAGCACGAACGCGATGCACGCTGGGCGCGTGAAACAGCGGTGCCGGAAATTTCGCAGTTGTACGATCAAGGCAAATTTGGCGCAGCGTACGCGCTGGCGGTAAAGGCGGAGAAGTCGATTCCCGGCGACCGCGCGTTAACAAAGCTGTGGCCGGTGATTTCCTACCAGATGTCGCTGGAAACAACCGCGCCCGGCGCGGTTGTTTCCCGGCGAGAGTACAACGACAGCAATGCGGTGTGGGAATACGTCGGCAAGACTCCGTTTAAGGACGTGCGGCAGCCGCGCGGGATTTTTATGTGGAAGTTTGAAAAGCCGGGATTTGGCACGGTCTTGCGGACAACGCTGGCGATAATCCCGCGATATTCGGTGCCACCGGGAGATCCCGTTGAAGGAGAGGTTACGCTCGACGAAGTGGCGAAGATTCCGGCGGGCATGGTGCGGGTCTCGCCGGAGAAATATTTCAAGGTGCTGTTCATCCCCGGCTTTGAAGGGATGCCAGAGCTGGCGCTGAAAGATTTTTGGATCGATCAGTACGAGGTAAGCAACCGGCAGTTTAAGGCGTTCGTGGATCAAGGCGGATATCAAAAGCACGAGTATTGGAAGTTCGATTTTCAGCGCGATGGGAAACGCCTCTCGTGGGATGAGGCGATGGCGCTATTCCGGGATGCTGCGGGACGGCTTGGACCCAAGGAGTGGATCGAGGGCGAATATCCCAAGGGACAGGGAGACTATCCGGTCACAGGAATCAGTTGGTATGAAGCGGCGGCTTATGCGGAGTACGCGGGCAAGAGCCTGCCAACTATTTATCACTGGAATCGCGCGGCGGGGCCGCTCTATGCGGCGTTCATCGTGCCGGCAAGCAACTTTGGCGGCGCTGGGATTTTGCCGGTGGGCAGCAAGCAAGGCATGAGCCCGTGGGGCAACTACGACATGGCGGGCAACGTGAAGGAGTGGGTATTGACGGGGGCCGACTCCGGGAAACGTTACGTGCTTGGGGGAGCGTGGGATGAGCCCAACTATATGTTCATCGATCCCGACGCACAGTCGCCGTTTCTGCGCGCTCCAAATGTTGGATTCCGATGCGTGAAGTACATTGAGGCGGACCCTGCCATGGAAGTTGCCAAAGCTCCGATGGCTTGGCCTCGGCGCGACCTGACCAAAGAGAAGCCGGTTTCCGATCAGATCTTCCAAGCGTACCGAGGGTTGTATAACTACGACAAGATGCCGCTCAACGCGACGGTCGAATCGGTGGCCAGCAACGAAGAAGATTGGAAGATCGAGAAGATCACGTACGCAGCGGCGTACGGAAACGAACGGGCCATCGCGTATCTGTTCCTCCCGACGAAGGGTAAGCCGCCATTCCAGACGGTGCTGTTCTATCCGGGGTCAAATGCGTTGCAACTGCGAAAGTTCTCGCTGTTCCCTGTCGCATCCTTTGATGCCATTCTGCGGAGCGGGCGCGCGGTGCTGTACCCGGTGTACAAGGGGACGTTTGAACGGGGCGATGGCATGGAGTCGGACGTGGCGAACACGAGCAGCGCGTGGAGGGACCACGTGATCATGTGGACCAAGGACGCTTCACGTGCGATTGACTATGCGGACACGCGCGCGGACCTGGATCACAACAAGGTGGCGTATTACGGGATTAGCTGGGGCGCGGTGATGGGCGCGATTGTTCCCGCAGTGGACCCGCGTATCAAAGTGGCTGTGCTGGCGCTGGGTGGAGTGGATTTTCATCGGTCGCTACCGGAAGTGGACACCATCAATTTTCTGCCGCGGGTTAATCAGCCGACGCTGATGCTGAACGGGAAATACGATTTTTTCTTTCCGGTGGAATCAACGCAGGAACCGTTCTACCGGTTGCTGGGGTCGAAGCCAGATCAGAAGAAACATCTGCTGTACGAGGGCGGGCATAGCGTGCCGCGGAATGAACTGATCAGGGGGACACTGAGCTGGTTGGATCAATATTTGGGGCCGGTGCAATGAGTTTATGTGCTGTGAGGAAAGATTCGAGCGATAGCGTAGAAGACATCTACATCGATTAGGCAGAAACTAATTCGATACCTGATTGAATAAGCGAGGAAAAGGCGACGAGACTGGGGTCAGAAGCCGAGGGCTCGCGCTAGCCACATGCCGAGCGCCGCGTAAACCCCTGCTATCCAATCGTCGGCCATGATGCCGAGGCCGCCGGGGAGCGACTCGGCTTGGCGGGCAGGAAACGGCTTCCAGATATCGAATGCGCGAAAGAGGATGAAACCGAGCAGCAAGTATTTCCAGCCGAGCGGTGATTGGTAGGTGATGAATCCGAGTGTGGGTGGCGCCCAGGAAGTTGTTGTTCTCCACCATACCGGTAAGGCCGAGCCCAACAGGAGTGTGAGGTGCTGGCCGGAAACCTCGTCGATGACCACGCGTTGAGGATCTTTTTGTTGCCAGTAGCGGCTCGCACGACCGGCGCTCCAGAGACCGGCCACGGCGACTGCGAAAGCAACGAGGCACTGAATGATTAAGAGGGGATCCACCTCTATCCCACGGACGATGATGAACTGGAAAAGGTTCAACCCCAGGGCTGACAGTATTTGATAGACCGACAGCGCGAGAAGCAGCCCGGCCAGAGAGCCGAAAGTTCCCGGGGCCACGGGAATGTAGCCAAGACCGCATGCGGTGGCAATCAACAGCGCGAAGTGCGGTTTGCGTTTGGGTGGTTTGAGTGTGGGCTCAGCCTTTGTTGTGGTCACGTCTGAGTAATATACTTCCGTAGCTTTGCGCAAGTACAGGGGCGGGAAACGCCAAAGCAGGAGGAATTTTTGCTGACAAATAATTCGATAAATTTTGTATTAGGGGCGCTCGCGGTGATTTTTGCTGCTGCGGGAGCGCAACGAGTGCCAGAGACGCTGCAACCGCCGGCCAACGAGCAGTTGGTTGTGCAGGTACACGCCAAGGGTGAGCAGATTTATTCCTGCAAAGTGGATGGCGCGCAAGCTGGGTGGACGCTGAAGGCTCCTGAGGCGCAGCTATTTGACAAGGACGGCAAAAGCTTCGGGAAACATTTCGCGGGGCCGTCGTGGGAAGCGAGCGACGGCAGCCGCGTGGTGGGTAAAGCTGCGGCAAATGTGGCTTCGCCCGACGCGGACTCGATTCCGTGGTTGCTCGTGAAGGTTGTGAGTCATGAAGGAGAAGGCGTGTTTGCGCGTGTTACTTCTATTCAGCGAATTAATACTAAAGCTGGAAAGGCGCCGGTATCCGGGTGTGATGCTGCGCATGCGGGGCAGGAAGTGCGTGTGCCGTACTCGGCGGACTATGTGTTCTTTGCGCCGAAATAAATAACTAGACGCTATTACGCTATTTCATGGGCGCGCTGGAAACGGCTTCAGGGGCTGAAGCCCCAACGAATCAAGAAGCTGATTGTCGCGGCTAAAGCCGCGACCTACAAATCTTAGAGCAGGCGAAGCTGGCACGATCGTGGACCGTACGGCTCGTCAAACATAAACAGCTGCGGGGTGTGATAAATTCGCTGGCCGCGAGGTACAGACAAATGATTTTCTTTGTGCGCTGGATTTTATTAGTGGGCACGGTTTTGTTGGCTGCGGCGGCGGGATTTGCCCAAGCGCAGGCGCCCGCGAAGTATGCGGCCACGGAAGGCGACTATGTGGCGCACGACTTCAAGTTCAAATCGGGCGAACGGCTGCCGGAGCTGCGGTTGCACTACAGGACGCTGGGGAAGCTGGCGCGCGATGCGCAGGGGCGATCTACAAATGCGGTGCTGATCCTGCACGGAACCGGGGGTTCGGGGCAACAATTCCTGCAACCACAATTCGCGGGAGAATTGTTTGGGCCTGGGCAGCTTTTGGATATCAATCGCTACTTGATTATTCTGCCGGACGGAATTGGTCACGGGAAATCTTCTAAGCCCAGTGATGGAATGCACGCGCATTTTCCTTCGTATGATTACGACGACATGGTGGCTGCTCAGCATCTGCTGGTCACTGAAGGGCTACAGATACAGCACCTGCGGTTGATCATGGGCACTTCGATGGGGTGCATGCACTCATTTGTTTGGGGCGAGACTTACCCGGACTTTGCGGAGGCTTTGATGCCCATGGCGTGCCTGCCGGTGCAGATTGACGGGCGCAACCGGGTGTGGCGAAAAATGTTGATGGATGCGATTCGCAATGACCCGGCGTGGAGTGGCGGTGAGTACAAGGAGGAGCCGAAGGAAGGCCTGCGGACCGCGGAGGACCTGCTGGTAATTGCGGGGAGCGCGCCGCTGGTGATGCAGAAAACGCTTCCCACTCGCGATGCGGCGGATAAGTATGTCGACGATGCAGAGAGGCGCGCCAGCACACTGGATGCGAACGATATGCTTTACCAGGTGAACGCGTCGCGTAATTACGATCCTTCGCCGCAATTGGAAAAGATTACGGCTGCGGTTATGTGTATTAATTCTGCTGACGATTTTATTAATCCGCCGGAGCTTGGGATTGCAGAGAAGGAGAGCAAGCTACTGAAGAATGGGACGTTTGTGTTGATTCCCATCAGCGAGCAGACGCATGGGCACGGGACGCATACCTGGGCTGTCGTGTGGCAGTCCTATTTGAAGCAACTGTTGGATAAGACGGCGCA
>JAUTWY010000436.1 GCA_030838305.1 Acidobacteriaceae bacterium | reverse complement strand
TGAACAAGTGGCGGCTTCCACGCCTCGCGTCGCCAAGCGAGGCCCTGGGTCAGCGCATCGACCTGATCGTCGTGCCGGCCCGGAAATGACAGCAGCTCCGAAACAAACGCGTCCAGCCAAGGGGCGTCCTTGGGCAGCAACACCGAACCGCCTTCGAATAGGTCGATCTGAGAAATGAGGCGGGATCGCTTGTCGCGATCCGGCTTTATGTCAACGACATTGATGTGCTTTTCGCGCAGCGACTGGATGAGACCATGGCTGATGGGGGATTCCTCAATGAGGAGCTGAGCCCTTCCGTGTCGTTGTTTCATGTCGATGATCTTGTCCTTCAGTTTGTCGAACGGGAATTTTCCCCGCAGGACCTCCATCACATAATAGCTTTCGCCACGGTTGAGCAGGACGACGCCAACGGAATAATCGCCGGCCTCCTGCTCACTCAACGCGATATCCCAGCTCAGGACCATGCGCTCGGTCGGCAAGCGCTCGATTTCGGTATAATATTGCAGCATCTTTCGCTTGATGATTTTGCCGCCGGCGGGCTCGGGGGCCTGCTGGTACTGGGCCGAAAACGCCATCGAACCCATGCTCTTTTTGATATCCAGCAGTACCTCGGCCGGTTCATGGGCGGGATGCAGCAGGTCTCCCTTTTCGCGGACATGAGTTCGACCGCCACCGAGATCGTGGTCGTCGATTGCGCAACCGCGGGCAAGTTCAGGACTTCGAACCCGGCGTCGCTTTCCAAGACGTAACCAACGAGGTCGTCGACATGGATTCGTTGCATCACAAGCACAATGCGGGCAGCCAGCTTGTCGTCGGGACGGGTCACCAGAGTGGAGCGGTACCACTCGATGACGCGCTGGCGGGTCGCTTCCGATTCAGCGTCACCTGGCTTGAGCGGGTCATCGATGATGAAAAGATTGCCGCCGCGCCCCGTCAACGTTCCCTTACCCCGAGACCCCGAACGAGCCGGTCCCCGACGCCCGACGCCCCTTCCCATTTCGGGAAATGTCCGCTCGGTGTTGCGGCTATTGGGCGCTCCCTGTTCCTCCCTGATATCGAATTGGCGCGATGTTCGAGAAATGCCCGTGCTGCAGGCGTTTTTGGAATTTTCGGCCGCCGGCTCGCTGTTTTTTTCGAAAATCACCCTGATATTGGGCTAATATCAGGGAGACCGGTTCGTATATGACTGCGCACACCACCATCCAGTCTTTGCAAACCGCACGTTTCCGGTACGACGCTAAATAGCCCGTTTCTGCGGGGATTTCCGGCCACTCACTTCCTGGATTTTGGTCTCTGTAGGCGTTCGCGCATTTTAGCGGCGATTTTTGGCGCTTTGTCTCTGCATCCAAAAATTCCGTTCCCGGCAGCCGGGATTGAGCCCGAAGTCCGACCACAAATTGCCACCCGCAATTCCGACTTTTGGGGCACCTCAATTTGGGATTTTGGGCTGGCGCCGAAGCTATTCCGGATTAAGTCCGAACGACTCGAACTGCCGCCCCCATTCAGTCGGCGGGTCGCGGAGCCGCTCGATACCAATGCCGCGTGGTAGGCGACCTTCTACGGCTGCTTTGACAAGATTGGGCGCGAGGAAGGCGAGCGAGATGGTCATATTGACCTGCCGAACGCTGCACTTCTCGCGGGCGCAAAGCTGAGTGACGGTGGTTACGCGACCTGAGACCACATCATCCAGCCACCGATGACCTCTGGCGATTGCGCTGATCAGGCGCGCCCGGCGCTCGAACTGCTCCGGACGGACGTCGCTTCGGGATGCATTGTGCGGGAGCAGGATCTGGCGGGACCTCTTGGAGGGCGGTTTCTGCCAAGGAATTGTGAGCGATCCATCTGGGGAATCGGATCCTTTATCTGCGTGGTCTGATTTGAATCGAACGATCAGTCTGTCCCGGTGCACAACAACCCCAGCGACCAGCTGTGCGAGGTCGTTGCGATCCCCCAAGCGCACCACACTCGTTGTTGACTTGTCTTGTCTAGCAGCAAGATGCTCCTTGAGCCATTTTACGACGTTATTTTCGATGTCTGCGGCGGGAACGCGAGGGACCGATCCGACTGAGGCAGTCTTCGCCGCTCCATGCAGGCATGGCGTCGACACGTAGTAGCGATAGCGGACTCCAGCTTTTGTGGCGTGGGTTGGAATCATGCGATGCCCGGCATCGTCAAACAGCAATCCTGTAAGCAAGTGGTCGGACTTGTTGCGCACAACGGTCCGGTGGGACCACTGGGCGAGTGATTTCTGCCGGACTGACTCAAACAGCGCGCGATCCATGATTGGAGGCTGCTCGCCCGGCAGGATTTCATTCTTGTATTTGACCTCGCCGATATAGAAGTGATTGCTCAGCACGTAGTACAGCGCGCCACGGCCGAACGGGATCCCGCCACGCGTCGCTCCCGTGGAGAGCTGCTTGGTTCTGGTTCGGATGTTGCGTACCTTGAGGTCCCGTAACAGTTCGTTGACGCTGCCAAGTTCCAGGTATCGCCGGAAGATTGATCTGACTAGTTCGGCTTCTGCTTCAACGATGGCGATCTTGCCATCCTTCATCTCATAGCCCAAGGGCAGGGTGCCTC
>JAUTWY010000422.1 GCA_030838305.1 Acidobacteriaceae bacterium | reverse complement strand
GATCGGATTTCTGGCTCAATTTGAGGTCTGACAAGCATATCTACTTCGAACCGCGAAATGGTGCTCGCCTTGCGGAACCGAATTCCGCCGAGGCGAACTGCGGCGGTGCGGTATTTCTGAAGCGTGGCATCCGCATCGACGGGCTTGGGCCTGGCAGTGATCTCTGCCTTCGCAGCAACGACGGACGCCTTTCACATATATTTTTTGCGAGCGAAGTGCAGGCCGACAGCGAGCAAATTGCAGTCTACTACGTTACTCGGATAAGGATCGACTCAGGGTCATTTAAGGATATAGTTAGACCGTTATCGGGGCCCCAACGGGAATTTTGTTCTCGTTAGCCGATCGATCAGGCGGCGATCTTCAGCCCGACAGCGGCGACGAGTTGATCGAGCGCGGCGGTGACGGATCGGTAGAGCTTGTCGAGTTGAGTCAACCGTTGGTCCGCCATGAGTCGATCTCCACGATACGGATGAAGGAGGGCTGCGGCGAGGGGCGCATAGATTTTGTCAAACAGTTTGAGAAACAGCAGACAGATGCGATATCCGCTTGGCAGGAGATGATAGCGGCGGGAGTGTGGAAGCTTTTCAACCAGGCCTTTGGCGCGGAGTTTTGATATTTCATAACGAACTGAGCTGAGCGGGCATTCCGCAACGGGGATATCGAGTGCTTCAGCCACTCCGGCCTGCAATTCTGCCGTGGTGAAGGTGTCACCGGCAGCGACATGGGAGAAGCGCACCAGGGAACTCATCACGGCCAGTTGCCGGGGATGGTCCAGTTTGAGTCCGGGAACCCGCTTGCCGTTAGGAAGCACGGTCGGCTGGCCGAGGCTTCGCAGTTCACCGCGATCGAGGAAAGTCTCGAGAATATCCTGCTGGACCTCCTGGTAGCGTGTGGTTATGCCTTGCAGTTTCTCGCGCAGCGGAACCAGGTTCTCTACGCCCTTGTTGATGCCGTAGTCCTTTTTGACATTGTTGGTCGCGGCTTCGATACGAAGCACGTCGTGGTCCCGCACATAATGTTTAGCGAAGCCGTTCTTGTAATAACTCCTCATCACGGGATTCCCCAGGTGCATGTCTTCGATCTCGGTCTGTAGTTTGCCCTGGTACAGCTTGTTGATCCTCCGGCCAAAGATCACCGTCAGCTTGTCGGGTCGGCCGATATTGCGATTGGCGTCCAGCAGTCGTTCCCCCAGTTCATCCAGCGCTGCGCGCTGGCGGAAGATCAGGTTCTCGCAATACTCAACTTGCGCGAAGAACAACTGGTGCCAGCAGCCCGCCTCTCGCCGTTCTTTGGCCTGGAAAAAAGGAATCAGCCGATTGATCCATTTGTGCCCACACCTCGTGAGATCGTCCGCCGTGAGGGAATCCGCCATTTCCTGCAGGGCCGCCGGGTCGCTGCATTGACGGAAGGCATTTTTGCTTTGGGTGAAGTGAATACCGGCCTGCTTCATCTTGTGGGCAAGCCAGTGGTGCTGATTCAGGCAAATCCGCGTGGAGAAGGGGAAGTAAGGACAGACTCGAACGAACATCGGTCCCCATTCGGCATCCTGCAGGTAGAAGTTATACTGATTCACCCAGCGATACTTCGTTTCCAGATGCCACTTGTCTGCGGCTCCAACCGACGTCATGATACCGGCTGGTTCGCGCGCCTTGATGATCGCCACAACCTGGTCCGGTTCCGCATTGCGAAAGTGCGGCTCGACGAACTCGTCGCGGCGGCCTTCCGGCGCGTCCAGAATTTCCACGCCCCACTTCTGTGCAGTGTGCGTGACCCAGTTCTGGTAATCACTGGCAACATCCCGCAGGACTTTCCGGCTCACGGGGTACGTGTTCCGATAGACGTAGAAAAATCCCTGCGCTCTGGCTCCGTCCAGGAAGGACTGAATACAACCGTTTAACAGAATGCGGTCAAAGCACCCGTAAGTGAATTTGATGTTATCTTTGTGGTGTTCGAAAAAGGCGTTCATGGCGAACCTCCAGTGTGGTCACGTACCTGGAAGTTTATGCCCGTGAGCGCCTCTTCATTTATGGCCGATCGCCGCCCGCCGGCGAAGAGTTTTCAGGACCTCCTGGTATGGCGCAAAGCCCATGAGTTCGTGCTCGCGGTCTATAAATTCACGGCGGACCTTCCCAAAACGGAAACCCACGGTCTGGCGGTGCAGATGCGACAAGCGGCGGTGTCAATTCCGGCCAACATAGCCGAGGGATTTCGTCGGCGCGGGAAAGCCGACAAGGCCCGCTTCATGAATATGGCTGAGGGCTCGATCGAAGAATGCCGCTATTATTTGATTCTGGCCAAAGATCTCGGCTATGGCGAAACCCCTGGTCTCAAGGCCGCTCTGGAAGAAGTCAGTCTCAATGCTGAATGCATACGCCGGCCGCCATTCTGGCTTCTAACTCCTGACTCCTGACTCCCATATCCTGGAAGGATATCAAGGGCGGCAGCCCTTGCCTAGTTAGTGCCGACGCCAAAGCCGGGAATAAACGCTCCTGTCGGTCCATAGGTGCCGCAACAAGCGTCAAGGCCGATTCAGCAGCCGCCAGTTAG
>JAUTWY010000421.1 GCA_030838305.1 Acidobacteriaceae bacterium | reverse complement strand
TCAGGGAAGGCAAATCGCTTCGTATAAAGCAGTGGCTCACCGGTACCATCGGCGGCGACCGGCCATTGCAGAGATTTGTAGCCGGCCAGCCTCTCGTAATTGATGCCAGCGAACATCGGCGTCAGAGATGCAATTTCATTCATGACCTCGGACGGATGCTGATAGTGCCAATCAGCTCCCAACCGTTTGGCGATGTCCTGGAGAATCTTCCAATCCGGCTGACAGCCCGCTAGCGGTTCGACCACTTTATACAGTCGCTGGATGCGACGCTCGGTGCTGGTGAAGGTGCCCTCCTTTTCCAGGCTCGGAGCGCCGGGCAGCACAACATCTGCATAGCGGCACGTGTTACTGAAGAAGATATCCTGCACGACAAAGAAATCGAGCTTCTCGAACGCCGCGCCCACATAGTTCGCGTTTGAATCGACAATGCTCATCTCCTCGCCGATCAGATACATTGCTTTGAGCTTGCCTTCATGAATCGCTTCCACCATCTGGTGGTTGTCCAGTCCTTTTGTAGAAGGCAGCTTGACCTTCCATCCAGTCTCAAATCGCTGGCGCACTTCGGAATCATCGACCGACTGGTAACCCGGTAGCATGTTGGGCATGGACCCGTGGTCGCTGGCTCCTTGCACGTTGTTGTGTCCGCGCAGCGGATAGGCGCCCGTTCCCGGTCTCATGTAGTTGCCGGTGATCAGCAACAGATTCGAAATAGCGGTGGAAGTGTCGGAACCCTGGGTGTGCTGAGTTACCCCCATTGCCCAGAGAATGCACATAGCTTTGGCTTCCGCGATCATCTCCGCCACGGTCTCTAGAGTTTCCTTCGGCACACCGGAAATGCGCGCAGCAGCTTCCATGGTGAAGGGCTCCAGGCTTTTTCGGTACGCATCTAAACCATTCACCCACTCATCCAGAAACCTGGAGTGCGCAAGACCGTGGTCGAGCAGGTAGCGGCTGACCGCGCTCAACCAGAATAGGTCTGTCCCTGGTTTCGGATGTAAGAAAAGATCGGCGCGCCTGGCCATTTCGTTCTCACGAAGGTCCGACACGATTAGCTTTTGGCCATTGAGTTTGTGAGAACTTTTGACACGCGTCGCGATAACAGGGTGACTTTCAGCGGTGTTGCTACCGACGATCAGGACTAGATCGGCCGCTTCGATATCTGTGATGGAACCCGAATCGCCGCCGTAGCCCACGGTGCGGAACAGCCCCATGGTCGCAGGAGACTGGCAGTAGCGGGAACAATTGTCTACGTTGTTCGTGCCAACGACGGCTCTCGCCAATTTTTGCATCAGGTAGCTTTCTTCGTTGGTGCACTTGGACGAAGAGATGAATGCCATTGAATCCGGACCGCTCTTCGCTTTGAGTTCCGACAGTTTTCGTGCAACCAGGGCGAGAGCTTCGTCCCAGCTGGCCTGGCGAAACTTGCCTTCCTCGCGAATCAGCGGCGTGGTGAGCCGCTCCTCGCTATTAATGTGACCCCATCCGAACTTTCCCTTCACACAAGTGGAAATGCCATTGGCGGGCCCATGTTCCGGCGCCACTTTGAGAATGTGCCGGTCTTTGGTCCAGACGTCGAAGCTGCACCCAACGCCGCAGTATGTGCAAACTGTTTTTGTTTTGCGGACGCGGTGCGACCGCATTGCCGATTCCGCCTCGGAGATCTGAAGAATGCCTCCGTATCCGGTCTCGGGCTCCACACCTTTGACGATCTCGATCATGCCGTCGAGAGCGGACTTCTTTAGAGAGGTCAGAAATCCAGCATGACCCAGCATGGTTTTTTCCATCAGCGCATTGCAGGGACAAACTGTCACGCAATGGCCGCACGAGACGCAGCTCGACTCTCCAATGGTTGAGCCGCCGTCCCAAAGCACGCGGGGATTCGGATCTTCCCAGTTGATGGAAAGCGTTTCGTTGACCTCGACGTTCTGACAAGCCTCTACGCACCGGCCGCACAGAATGCATTGATCGGGGTCATAGCGGTAGAACGGATTCGTGTTATCAACCTGATAGGGCTTCGAGCGAAACGGGATTTTCTGATGCTCAATAGCCAGCAATTTCGTCGTGTTATGGACCGTGCAATTCCCATTATTGTTGTCGCAAACCGTGCAGTAGAGAAGGTGGTTGCTGAGGATGCGATCAAAGGCTTCCACCTGGGCGGCCGCCGCCTTGGCTGACTTGGTAGCGATCTGCATTCCGTCAGCGACGCCCGTCGCGCAGGCCCGGACAAGGCAACCGTTCGCTTCCACCATGCACGTGTCACACGTCTGAACCGGGCCAAGTTGAGGGTGATAACAGACGTGGGGGACCGACCCCTCTGTACGGTTGATCAGGTCGATGAGGAGTTCGTCGGGTTGGGCTTCTCGGACGATGCCGTCAATCGAAACCTTGACCACAGTTTTTCCCTCCACAGTTTTCATAGCATGTTCGGTTCCAGTCGCGCCAAGAAACGAGATCGCGCCACAAGGAGCCGCCACAGTCAGTTGCGGGGCGTGTACGAGCACGCGCAGTGGTTGCTCAGTTGCAGTCGAGATGAGTCGTGTCAGCCCATCGACACGCTCTGTCCGGATACGGCCGTGTCCCTGAGTGATTCGTACGCCATGCGATCCACGACGTTGATGATGCGGCCAGCTTCAGCACGACTGTCAAGTGTTGTCAGATATTACGAGATGACCGGACCTCCATCCATTCACCAACGAGATTGGTCTGACCGGGCCTTTTGAGGACGGGTCGACGTGGGCTGAAAGCATTCACTCCAAGTCGGACGCCAATCCGTCATACATTCGCCTTGGCACTTGAATTCCTTGCCGCGTCCACCCATTTTTCCACCGCAGTCTGGGCACACCCAATTCAGAATGCCGGATATCACATCCGCGCTCCCCACAACTATAGTCCTGTTCATTAACTGCATATGCACCTCGCGAAAAAAGGCAGCTTTCGGTCTTCCAACCATCCTGGGTCCGGCAACCGACAGGAACTCGCTGGCACAGTTCGCTGTCCTTGATGCCGCATCGCCAATGTGCTGAGTGCATTTCCTGTTCCAAAGTGGAAGGGGAGGGGCTGTTTGCATTCATGCAATGTTGATTTCATTAACGCAACGGACTTCTACACGGCAGCATCATCAGAGCGGTATAGAGCAAATGTGCCAGAGCGCTGGTCGCCTTCGCAGTCCTGCCTTCCCCCGTTTCATCTTTCCGCTGCGAAGGCGGCTCGTGCTCTCGGCATCCCTGAAACAAACAAGATTACTCATTATTCTTGATCAGTCCTGCAGCTGCACTCCGTGAGGGATCTTTCAACATCACAAAAAACCAAAGGCAACGCAGCTCTCTGCGATTCGACCGCAAGAAGTTGAAGTTGCCACCAAGTCGATATGCGGACGGTCGTTCCGCCGCGGGACGGCGACCAGACTCACAGCGCCTCCCCACGACCTCTCTGGTTGACAAGGTGTGTTTAGAAATCGGCGGACCGGCCCATGTCAGCGCTGATAGATCACTTTGCCGTCGAAGATGGTCATGTCGACTTTGGTCTTCTCGATCGCCTCAGGCGGAATTGTGAAAATGTCGTCGGAGAGCACGACCAGGTCGGCTAGCTTGCCCGGCTCGAGTGATCCTTTAACTGTTTCCTGGTGTTCGGCGAATGCGGATCCAATGGTGTAGGCATGGACTGCTTGCGCAACGCTGATGCGCTGCTCGGGAATCCAGCCGTTTGGGTTCTTGCCGTCGAGGGTGCGGCGCGTGGCGGCAGCATAGATGCCCATCACAGGATCCAAGGGCGCGACGGGCCAGTCGGAACCGAAAGCAAGTGTTGCGCCTGCATCGAGCAGCGATTTCCATGCATAGCTCGACTTGATACGCTGCGGGCCAATGATGGCCTCAGCCCACCGGCCGTCATCGATTGCATGGAAGGGTTGCATGGAGACAATGACGCCACGCTTTGCGAAGCGCGCGTAGTCCTCCGGATGAAGGTGCTGCGCGTGCTCGATGCGGGGGCGGCGATCGGCAGGGCCATTGTCTTTCTCCAGGCGGCCGTAGAGATCAAGGATGGTGCGGTTGGCGCGATCGCCGATGGCGTGAATCGTAAGCTGGAGTCCGGCCTTGTCGGCCAGGCGCATCGATTCATAGAAATGTTCGAGGTCCAGAAGATCGGCGCTGGCGAGGCCGCTCTTAGCCGGATTGTTCGTGAATGGTTCATCCATCCAGGCAGTTTCAGAACCCAGGGCGCCATCGGAGAAGGCTTTCAGGTTGCCGAGGCGGAGATAAGAACTGCCAAAAGGCGCGATGATGCCGGCATCGGCCAGCGTCTTCCAATCTCGGACGGGAAGAGCCTCGTAGATGCGGACAGTCAGTTTGCCCGCGCGCTCCATTTTCTCGAACTCCCTAAAATTGTCGGGCTGGCCCTGGTCTACAGAAGTGTCGGCCATGTTCTGCACGCTGGTTACGCCGTGAGCAGCTGCTTCGTGCAGGGCTGCTTCCATGGCCCGGTCCTCCTCTTCGGGAGAAAGCGGGGGCATGACGCGCTCGACCAAAGCAGTGGCTGCGTCTTTGAGAATGCCGGTCGGGTTGCCGTCTTTGTCGCGCCCGATTTCGCCGCCGGGCACGTCCTTCGTGTTTCGGTCGATGCCGGCGAGCTTCATGGCCTGCGCATTCGCGAGAGCCATGTGTCCGTCGAGCCGCCACAGGAATGCAGGATGATCGCCGGAGATATCGTCGATCAACTGGTGGTCGGGCAGAGCGGGTGGATTCCAGCGCTGATGATCCCAGAGGCCGTTGCGAAGCCACGCCCCTTTGGGCAGGGTTCGGGTGAATTGAGCGATGCGTTCCTTGAACTCGGCCTGGCTGTTGGCGGTGCCAAGATGCACGCTGATCAGCGAACCCCCGCCGCCGAGGAAATGCACATGGGCATCATTGAAGCCGGGCAGGAGAAGGCGGCCGCCGAGATCGATGATGCGAGTGCTGGGGCCGGCGAGTTTTCGAATCGTTGCGTTATCGCCAACCGCGAGGATCCTGGAACCATCGAGCGCCACTGCCTGGGCGGTGGGCTGTGCCGGATTTTCCGTCCATAGTTTTCCGTTGACGAGGATCAGGCTCGCCTCCGTGGCCGCCGCGCTGCAGCAGAAGGTGCCGAGCACAACAATGAGCGAATAGAGCCAAGAACGCTTCATAGCAACTCCCTTCAGGAGGAATGGTTCTACGTGATGCAGGGGCAACGTTTAGAGGTCGTTCTTCTCTCCGCGCCGTCAAGCCACCACGAGCGAACATTCCGGCGTTCCGTAGCCTTCCTTTTCGAACGAGCCGAGGACTCATTGAGAATCGACTGCCCGGCCTCGATCCGGGTTTGGCGATCACTGCCGAGTAGAGTGTAAATGTTGTCCTCCCGAAGTGTCCTGGCGTGAACCGTAGACAATCTACCGTGCTACGACGCCGGGTAAGTCGTGAGTCAATGAAGCAGCAAGTCATGAGGACCGCACTCAGAGCGGCCAACTCTGAACCGCAATTGTCTTAAGTCGCTACCGCGTCGATCGGCTGCGCAAGTGGAGGTGCGCGAGTCGAGCTTGGCTGGGACGACCTATAATGACGCGATGGCATCGGAAGAGCAAAGCTCCAGGCAGGCTCAGGATGTTCGCATGGTGGTTGATGCGATCCCACGCTCGCGTGGGCCGCTCGCGCGGACGGCTCCGCGGACTTCTTCAATCAGCGCTGGCTCGACGATACGGGACTCTCGACCGAACAGGCGCGTGACTGGGGCTGGACGGCTGCCCTCCACCCGGACGACCTGAGTGGATTTACCGATTACTGGCACTCCATTTTGGCTTCTGGCGAGTCAGGAGAAATTGAAGGACGCCTGCGCCGCTTCGATGGAGAAGGGTATATGAGCGATCACAGTGAACGAAAATCCGCGAATTCCCGTCGCTCGTTCATTGTCGGGGTGAGTGCCGCATCGGTTGTGGACATGCTTTTTTTTGCAACGCCGCCTGAGTCCCACTACTCCAAACGAGAAGAGTCGTTCGACACATCAATCCTCACTATTGAAGGGAAAACATATGCCGAATCAAAAGTTTGCGGTACAACGAAACCAGGCACCCGCTAAAAAGTCCGGCGAATTCCTTATCGGAGGCGATCTTCGGGTTACGCGCCTGGGATTCGGCGCTATGCGAATCACGGGAGATGGAGTTTGGGGTGAGCCTGCAGATCGCACGGAGGCTGTCCGAGTTTTGCGGCGCGCCGTCGAGTTGGGAATCAATTTCATCGACACCGCGGACTCCTACGGCCCTGGCGTGAGTGAAGAAATCATAGCTGAGGCGTTGCACCCATATCCGGCAGGCTTGGTGATCGCCACTAAGGGTGGCTTTGACCGGCCAGGTCCCAATCAATGGGCTGAAAATGGAAAGCCGGAACACCTGAGATCCGCCTGCGAAGGCAGCTTGCGCCGGTTGCGCCTGGACCGGATTGATCTTTATCAGTTGCATCGAATCGATCCGAAGGTGCCGGCTGAAGATCAGCTCGGCACTCTGAGGGATTTGCAAGCGCAGGGAAAAATCAAACACATCGGTTTATCGGAAGCGAGCGTGCGGCAGATTCAGCATGCGCGAACCATTGTTCCGATTGTGAGCGTTCAAAATCGCTACAGCGTCACCGACCGCGGCTCGGAAGATGTTCTGGAGTATTGCGAAAAAGAACAATTGGGTTTCATTCCGTGGTTTCCACTGGCCGCCGGTCAAGTGTCGCGTGAAAATAGCCCCATCCGCCGTTTAGCTGCGCAATTGAAAGCGACCCCATCGCAGGTGGCCTTGGGATGGCTGCTGGCTCGATCTCCAGTCATGCTGCCAATCCCGGGAACTTCCAAGGTTGAACATCTCGAAGAGAATGTCGCGGCAGCAGCGTTAGAGATTGACGCAAACCAATGGCAGGAGTTAGACCGTTTGGCGCGGGCCAGCTAGGGAGAAATGCGAACGGTGGAATGGTCAGGAGCATCGCCGTGCAGGTCATTTCGGCGGCTTCTTGTTCGAACGACTTTCACGGTGTTTGCTCGCCCGCATTTCGAAAGAAACTTGCAGTCAACTCATCGCGCATTCTATAGCCCATGCATGTTGTGATGATCGCCAACGCAGGAACCGACCAACTTGCCCACCAGAAATCGAGCCACGGTTGGATCATCGCATCTTTGATTTCACCAACTTTCGTGCTTGATCCGGTCCTTTAACATCAAGCACGCGGTATTCGTTCCCGGAAAGGTCATGGTAGTTAACAAAGAACTCCTTCAGTTCGTCACGGAACTGCTTTCCCAAGTCATCAATCGTTTTGATGTCCGCCCAACTGCGTGCGTCTTTTTCGACAGCAATGATTCGATCGTTGCGTTCCTTGTCCTTCTTCTTGCCTTGCTCGCCTTCAATTACCCCAAGGGGGCGACACGACAGCACACAACCAGGAAACGCAGGCTCATCCATCAGTACCAGGACATCAACGGGATCGCCGTCTTCGGCCAGGGTTGACGGAACAAAGCCGAAATCGTAGGGAAAAGCCATTCCGGCGGGTAACACCTTCTTCAGTTCGAAAATATGTTCATCCTCATTAAAGGCAAACTTGTTTCGGCTTCCTTTCGGAGTCTCAATAACGACCCGGAATAATTGCTTATCGTCCGAGTCGAAGGGTTTTAGGAGAGAGGGATTTGCCAGCCCGTTTTTCTTTCTCATAGAGCCTCCCAATGAGGGATCCACCATGCCAGGCGCTTCTGAATCAGACATCCATAACCGCCGTCGCTGTGATGCGACCGCGAGACAGAGGGTTTTCGCACTTGGCGACCTACTTCGTTTGGGTGGACCGATCATGCCGAATTGGAAGGGCATGAAATTCCGGCCAGCCCTCGATTGATTGGAAGCATCCAACGTGGGGCATTCTAGAGGAAGGGTTTCTATGAGCGACGCCATGTAGCAGAGGAGAGCGTCTGTCCTGTGCGCAGTCCGCTCTCTCCGCGTCGTCCCAATCATCGAATGGTGTCACAGGGGGACGAACTGAAGCCGAATCCTATCCGTGAAGAGCGTGCCGTGTTTTATTCAACCAGGGGCTGTGATTTATTCGCGCACATAGCTCGCCTGCTGAGTGCAAACCGCTGCTACTGCCGGCCTTCCTTCAGCGTTTCCTGACAGGCGCTACCAGCCGTCAGCACTTGATTGAAGGCCGTCTCCTTACGCAAGCTTTTCAGCAGCGGATCTTCGAGCAACGCCGAGTACGCGCAATAATTCTGCTGTACCGCTGCTTTCAGCAGACGCAGGGCTGCGTCCTTCTGCCCGCAATAGGCCATAATCGACCCTACTCGATACCATTCCTCCGGATCGGGTTCCGTCATCACCGACGCTTCCGCCTCGCGCGCGATCCTCTCCATGTCAGGGGGGCGTTGGGCTTGCGTGCACGCAACTAGCAGCTCCCGGTGGTAAGACGGATTCTTGGCTACCTCCTTCGCGCTGTCCCGGGCCTGCGCCAGATTTCCCGCAGCCAGATAAACATAGGGCGTGGCCCAAGCCGCCCATTCCGAGCCGGCATCGAGGTGGACGAAATCCATCGCCCGGTCCGTTTTGCCCAGCTGGAGAAATGCCCAGGCGCACGATCGGAAATTGAAGTTTCCCGGATCCAGTGACCGAGCTACGTTACACTCTTTTGTCGCCTGTTCCTGCATGCCCGCATACCGCAGCACATAGCTGAGCGCGAAATGCGCATCGCCGCTCTGCGGCCGGCGTCGCACCAGGTCCGTTGCCGCATCGTAAGCCCGGCCCAGTTCACCGCGTTCCACGCGATTCGTGATCAGATTGCTGGCCGCCGCTACCCGGTTCGGATCCAGCGAAAGCGCGCGCTCGTATGCGGCATTCGAACGCTGGAACATCTGCTCCCCGCCTCCTCCGTAATACGAATCGAAGTAGTATCGCTGTCCCAGCGCCTCCCACGCGGGGGCATAGCCTTGGTCTACTCCGACCACGTGCTCCAATACTGCAACCGCGTCTTTATTTGGCTGGGGATCATGAGGAAGTGCGAGACTGTGCAGGTAAAGATCGTATGCTTCCTGACTTTTCGGCCGGGACGCCGTATTGTAAGCCCCTCCCGCACCGCCGAGCACAGGTAACAAACCCTGTTGCACCTGTGTACTCAATTGACTTTGCAGCGCAATCAAATCATTCACGGGCGCTGATACCGTTGTCTGCCAGAGCAGCCGGTCGTTGGATACGTCGATCGCTTCCAGCGTCACACTTAACTGATCGCCCATGCGTGTGAAGTGTCCGGTCAGCAGCTTGCCTACGTGCAGTTGTTGACCCAGCTTGCGGGGGTCCAAATCCGGCCCCACATATTTCCGCGTCGCCGACGTTGGCCGTACCTCGAGCGAACGCGAATACGTGAGCACGCTGGTCAACTCATCGGCCAAAGCGAAGCGCAGATAGTCCACGGCGAAGTCGCCGTTAATATTCTGCAGCGGCAATACCGCGATCGCATTCTGTTGTTCCGCACTCGCCATAGACCGGTGTTTCACCCAGTACGCCCCAACCGCCGCCAACACGGTTAGCAGCAGCGCCGCCGTTCCCCCCAGCAACCAGAACAGCCATCGACTACTTCCTCCCCGACCAAACGTTTTGCTTGCAACCCGTAGTCTCGCGGTGTGGAATCCAGTTTTGATCTGCCCAGACTCGGTTTCGCGCTTCAGTTGCAGCAGATCCGCCTTCATCTGCGTGGCGCTTTGATACCGGTCTTTGCGGTCCTTCTCCATCGCCTTGCCGATGATGCCTTCCAGCTCAACGGGCATCTTCGGATTCAGTTCTCCGGGTGGTATAGGCTTGGTGTGCAACACTGAATCGAGCGTCATCAGCGAATTCTTTCCGGTGAAAGGCTTTTTACCGGTGGACATTTCATACATCACTACGCCAAACGAAAATAGGTCGCTGCGAAAATCGATTTCCTCGCTGCGCGCCTGCTCCGGTGACATGTAGACCGCGGTGCCCGGAATTACTCCCACAGCGGTCAATGAATCGTCCACTCCAGCTCCATCGCTGTCGGTGCCGAGGTTGTGCACGAGCTTGGCTAGCCCAAAATCCAGTACTTTCACCTGCCCGCTGGGAGTAAGAAAAATGTTCGCCGGCTTGATATCCCGGTGCACGATTCCTTTTGCATGCGAGGCCGCCAGCGCGTCCGCCACCTGGACGCTGATGTCGAGCACGCGGTCGGTCACCATGGCTTGTCCGCCGATGGATTGCTTCAGGCTTTCGCCTTCCAGCTTCTCCATCACGATGAAAGGATGACCGTGGTTATCCTCAATGCCGTGAATGGTGCAGATGTTGGGATGATTCAGCAGCGATGCCGCCCTCGCCTCGCGCTCGAAGCGCTCCAGCGATTTGGGATCGCCCACAAGATTTTCCGGAATAAACTTCAGGGCGACATGGCGCCCCAGCTTCAGGTCCTCAGCCTCGTAAACCACGCCCATGCCACCACCCCCGAGTTTCCCCAGGATGCGATAGTGAGAGACTGTCTGGCCAATCATGAGAAGAACAAGCCCCCGGACGCGGTAATGTTAGGCCCCCCAGCGACTTCGGTCAATGGACGCTCCAAGCCCGCAATCTGGTTTGCAATGTGTCCGGCCATTGTTAATGGATGGTTACACTGCGTTCCCAAACTGACAACCGCCTCGTCCTTTTGTGGCAGCACCTGGTCCCAAGTTGTGTCGTGGCGACTATCATGGAGCTAGCGAATCCGAGTGCCGAGGAATTCTGTATGTCGCAAATGTCTGGAAACTATTCTTCCCAAGTGCTCGCGGCCATCCGCCGCCGCGCCGCCGAACTCTATCGCGGCGGCGGTGGCGTCGAGGGCCACGACGCGGAGAACTGGTACCGGGCCGAAGCCGAGATTATTCGCGAATCGAGCATTCGCCCGGCTCGCCGCTCGGTCGTCGTCAACGTCCAAGGAGTGGTCTACACCGGGGAGTACGAATCTAACTCTGCCGATGGCTATGTTGCTGGCGAGTGGAAGCCCGGAGATTCCGTCCCTATTCGCTTTGCCGGCGATAAACTCTTTCTTCTCCGCCCTAACGGTCGCGAACTCCAAACCACTATCGTCAAGAGAATCGGCTAGCGCTCTGCCTACTCTCCCACATAGAGCCCTGCCGATGCTCCTACCCACTCCATATTCCTGTTATGGTCCACGCCCATCATCAAGCCGCGCCCCATGCGGATGATTGTCAGCACAGCTTTCAACTCATCCTGCCACACGTACATTACGCGCACTTCCGCCTTGGTCCCTCCATGAGGGGTCTCGATCACCGGCTCGAACCGCATCCGCTCCTGCAAGATGTAATCTGCGCGCTTGGCTGCGGGAATGGCTTCGATATCGTCTCTTTTCGGCCCAATTACCACGCCCAGACCAGCGAACGAATAGAGAGGTTTTAGCGCGTAGTCCTGTAAGTTGTCGGGAATTCGTTCCAGCCGGTCCAGAAACCACGTTTTTGGCACCGACGCATGCCGCAGATACGGAATGGAGAACTTGCTGATCCTGAAATACCAGTTCGGATGTCCGGCCCACTCCACATTGAGATCATCACGCCAATCGAATTCCAGCTTCACATTCTTGCGCTGCAGCTCGTCCACAATCGCCCGGTTGTAAATTCGACGGATGGGAATTCGACCTCCGTTTCGTTCGTAATAGAGCTGCGCCCCTTGCTTCTTGATGGCTTGGATGTCAACCGTTTTTATGCCGAGCATCTTCTCAGTGAGCAGAAAATCCGGGAGGGTTTTCTGTTCCAGGGGATGAATTTCCATCAGGATTACGTTTGCGGGATCATGCGTGCCAATGATCGCCCGCCGTAAGAGTTCACGGTAGGACGTTCCATCCAGCCCACCGAGAAAGAACCGGAGCCGATCGCCGCCTTCGAATCGAGCAAGCCCGTACGCATCGATGTAGCTTTGCGCCAGTGTTCCCTGATATGCATACAGGGAAGGGAAGGCCTGTAACTCTACCAGCTTGGGCTGAATGGAGCCTTCAGAATCCCGTACCAGGCCAAAATCCACCTGCACGAACATTGGATGCGGTGGCTCATTCGGAACACGGAACTCCTCTGGAATCGACGCGTTCGATCGGGTGCGGTACGCAGGACTCTCGACCAGTTGCCGGATCAATTCCTTTCCATCTTCCGCCATTCGCCGAAGCAACGATTGTGGAAAGAAACAAGGAGTCTCCGACAGCCGGAACTGGACGTGCGTTCCGCAAGCGTCGTCAATGCGTTGCAAAAAGGCCTGATATTTGTCTGGAGTAAAACTGGTGTTGAATTGTTTCCGGAGGAAGGGAATCATGGAAGAAGATTATGCCGCATCGCTGTCATGGCCAAGGACAAATGAGGTTTCGCCTCGGTACGCAGCGGCCGGGTTTCGTAGCGTCGCTCCGCACACGTTCCCGGTGACCTCCGCGATTTAGAATCTTCGGTGATCGAGCCGATCAAAAGGACTGAAGCGCCGAGAACATCCGCAGAGTTACGCTTCCACCAGAAACTTCCCATCTTGCATGATCTGCTGCTCATCGACCCAAATATTGAACTTACGTCCCACAACATCAATATGAGTCGACGAATCCCATTCTGCCCCGGTATGCGCGCCATACGGATTCCCAAATGCAATGTGCACTCCAGGATACTTTTCATCCTGCAGAATCTGTCCAATCACATCTTTTAAATCGATGTTCGTGCCAATGGCAAACTCGCCCACGCGATCGCTGTTCTCGTCTGTGTGGGTGTACTTCCAGAAGTCATTTTCCAGTTCACGATTCTCTGAGTGGGCCTCGGTGAGCCGGTTCTTTTTCATGTGAATGGTTAGCGGGTTGTCGCGTAAGCTACCGAACTTTGCGCATAAGTAGTCGCCCACCACGCCATCAATCACGAATGTTCCATTCACTTCGCCCGGGGTGGTGAAGATTTCTCCCCCCGGCAGGTTTCCCCACTTTTCCGGAGTGATAATTCCACTCGTCTTCAACCACCGGTAATTGTGATTCAATTCCGCCGTCAAATCCGTACCCGCGGCGGTCTTGGCTCTCACCCGCTGCGCCTTGCGAACTATCTCCACAACTTTTGCGCTCAGGCGATCCACCTTCTGAAAGTCCGCCCGCATGCCTTCCAGCATGATCTGGCGATTGATGTTTACCATGTGGGCATGACGTATTTTTCGCCGGTTCACCACATCCGTCATTTGCATGCGGGAACGCAGCTCATTCTTTTGCGCCTGCACTGCGAAGATCGAGACCTGACTGGTTTCCAGATCGGCGAGGACTTGTTGCGGCAGGTCGGTCAGAGGGCGGGGAGCCAAATCTTCGAGCACCCACGCGTTGTATCGGGCCCCCAAGTTTTCCAGTTCCATTACAATCGCCGCTGCAATCTCCAGCGTGATCTCATCGGTGATCACGCAAACTTTCTCCTCGGGTTGTACTCGCAGGCAAACGCTGACTGCGTTCCGCGCGCCGAGCGTGTATTCAGGATCAAAAGCAATGTGATTCGTGCGAGTACCCCATCCTGGTCGCGCCTCGTGCGACAGAACCTCTCCTGCACTCGATGAAGGGGCGGGGACCTTGAATTGGTCTGAAGGAATGGCCATTATCCTACTTGTCTTTCAGAAGCTGGCGCGTCTTCCGCCAGCCCTGTCTCCGTTTCCTCGATGATGTAATCGACAACCTTTTTCAAATCCCCAGTCTCCTGGTACACCTTCAATTGCCGGTCCGCGCCGCTGCCGCGGTCCAGCATGGTGTGGATATAGTTCAACTCTTCGCGCGAATCCAGTTCATCGGCTACGTCGTCGACAAACTCCAGATACTCGCGGATCAAATCCCGCGCCGGCACTTCCGTCTGCTTGCCGAAATCGATCAGCTTTCCGTTCATTCCGTAACGTGCCGCCCGCCACTTGTTCTCCATTATCAGGGCACGCCGGTAGAGGCGGAATCCCTGATTAGCAGTATGCAGCTTATACAGTTTCGCTACTGTAGCCTGGATTAGCGCGGCCAGCGCAATCGTCTCATCGGCACGCATGGGAATGTCGCACACCCGGAACTCAATCGTATTAAAAAACGGATGGGGTCGAATGTCCCACCAGATTTTCTTAGCATTGTCGATGCAGTTGGTCTTGATCAGCAACTTGATAAAGTTCTCGTACTCGCCCCAGCTGGGGAAGTAATCGGGAATATTCGTTCGCGGAAACTTGTCAAACACCTTGCAGCGGTAAGACTTAAGGCCCGTATCCATTCCCAGCCAGAAAGGCGAATTCGTCGACAACGCCAGCAGGTGCGGCAGAAAATACCGTGCGTGATTCATCATATGGATCGCCGTTTCGCGATCCTCGATCCCAATGTGCACATGCAATCCAAAAATCAGATTCGCCCGCGCCACCAACTGCATGTCTTCGACAATATTCTTATAGCGTTCGTCGGGATGAATTTCCTGCACGCGCCAGTCGGCGAAGGGATGCGTCGCAACCGACGCCAGCTTTAGACCATTCTCTTTCGCCAGCCGGATAATGTCGCGGCGCAGCATCTTCACTTCCGCTTTGGCTTCCTTAATATTCTTGCAGACCCCGGTCCCCACTTCGACTACGGACTGGTGCATCTCGGCCTTGACGCGCTCTTGCAGAATCAGTTTGCCCTTTTCGAGGATCTCCGCCTGAATATGCGACCGCAGATCTCGCGTCTCCGGATCTACGGTCTGATATTCCTCTTCAATCCCGATGCTGAAAGTGGGCTTCATGAATGTGTGGCGCGGGCGCCCTCGCCCGCGACATCTAACCAGGATCGCGGCGGCCGATGACCCATCCCTTCCGTTCAAGCGAAAGAATGAGACAGAGCGAGACGTACCAGTATATCAACGCAGAATAACTCCGCCGATCAACTCAATCCCATTCCCTATTTTCCTTGACCCGCGCCTTCACAATCTTCTTTACTAGCGCGTCTGGCAGAGGCTTATCGGAAGGGAAGTGAATGGTCCCCTTGGAACTCCGGAAGCCCCTCAGTTCCTTCTCGAACCGGTCGAGTACGCCAGACCCCGTTGGGAACAAACTGCAATGGTTCTTGAACGCCGCGTACCCGACCAGCATTCCTCTGTACTTGAACATCGGAATCCCGTAGCTGATCACCTCGGCGGTCTCAGCCGGCACCACCGACCGAATCACGGCACGAATGTGCTTTAACGTGCTATGAGCCGGTTCTGGAATATCCACGAGGTACTCATCCACAGTCTTCGGAGCAACTTTGCGTCCCATCGCATTGCGGCTCGGATTCGAGGTCTTCTCCTTCATGTTCGCCCTATGTGGAAACGACCATCGGATGGCCACCGTTACCTGGCAGCCTTCCCTCGCTTCCGCTCCGCCACCCACGCCGGCTCACCCTTGCGAGATGCCTTCGCTGGCGGCTTCCCAGCCAGAAAGTTCGCCCACCGCATCTCTCTCGCCGGATCCTCACCAGTTGCCGCCATTTTCACCGCCATCTCCGCCACCGCATTTACAATCCACGCAAAATTGTCCTGTCCCACCGATGTAATTTCCGCATCCGGAGCGGGGTTCAGAAAATCGATTGCATACGGTACACTACCCTCCACAGCAAACTCCACCGTGTTCAAGTCATAGCCGAGGACACGGCACAACGTCAGCGCATCTTTCTCGATGCGCTCCTTCAGCGCTGCCGACGACGGCGGCGGATTCCCCTTCACATAGCGCTCATGATGAGGTAGCCGGGGGTCGTACTTCATGATGTGCACTTTCTCCTGTCCCACCACATAGCAACGGTAATACTCTTCAAACACAACTCCGTGCTGCAGCGTCATGCACAAATCGCCAGTGTTGTTGTAGTGCTGGAAAAATTCCTCCGGAGAGTGCACGTGATACACATGCTTCCATCCGCCACCGGAATAAGGCTTCAGGAAAGCAGGGAAGCCGACATAGTCGAACAGCTCCTGCCAGTTCAGCGGGTAGATCAGATTCCGCATCGACCGGTCGGTCGTTCCCTCGGGATGCTTGTTATGAGGCAGAATCACCGTTGGCGGAATTGCCACGCCCAGCTTCGCCGCGAGCGCGTAGTTAAAGAACTTGTCATCGGCTGTCCACCAAAACGGATTGTTCACCACGATCGTCCCGTGCAGCGCCGCATTCTTCAAGTAGGCCCGGTAGAACGGAATATCCTGCGAGATGCGGTCAATGATCACGGCATATTTCTGCGGCTCATCCATCCGCACTCCGCCCACCTGTACAAACTCCGCGACGATATCGTCAGCTTTCATTGCGTTGATCTTCTCCACCAACGCTGGCGGAAATGTATTCTCCATCCCGAACAGAATCCCAATCTTCTTCACAAGCCTTCTCCATTCTTATGCGCTAATGACTAACGTTCAGCGACTATCCTAAAAATACTTCCCCACCATGTTCAGCCACAGTGGCCAGTCGTGCTTGGAATTATCGCCGTAAACATCCAGCCAGTGCGGCACCGCCTTGCCGTTCAGGATCGCCGAAAGTTTCACGTTCTGGTCCAGGCACATGTCCCAGTTGGCGGATCCCAGCACAATCTTCATCTGCCGGTAGCGGCTCAAGAACCAATCATCGTTCTGATTCGGCAGATAGTCAGGCGGGCAATTGAAATAGCAATCATCGTCGTAATATCCATCCAGAAACTGATGAATATCAAACGCTCCGCTCATGCTCACGCAGTGCGTCACAAGGTCTGGATGCTTGAGGGCAAAATTCACCGCCTGGTAGGCTCCGAAGCTGCACCCGGTCAGGGCCAGCTGGGGAGTCTTGTTCTTCCACCGGATAAAAGGAACAAACTCATGCAGAATATAGCGCTCAAACTGCAAGTGCCGCAGCACGCGCAGTTTGGGATGCACGCCCTTGTTGTACCAACTCTCAGTATCGACTGCGTCGGTGCAAAATACCTGAAGCTCGCCGCGCTCGATTTTTGGGGCCAGCACGCCTATCATTCCGCGGTCTTCATACTCAAAGAACTTTCCCATGGAGGTGGGAAAGACCAGAAGCGGCATTCCCGCGTGCCCGAAAACCAGGGCCTCCATCTCCCGATGCAATTCCTGGCTGTAGGCCTTGTGATATTCGCGATTCATCGTGGGTGAACGGCGCCTTCCGCCCGCACCTTTCGCGGACGAAATATCTTACCTGAAGCCCACGTCATCAAGTCCACTCTTGCCGTTACCGGTCAGCCACGTGCAGTCCTCGAAAGTGATATCGTGGTGCGAGACATGTCGTGGAGGCTTCCCAAACTGGTTCCGCGCTCCGCGCCCGTTATCCTCCTCGTCCTGACC
>JAUTWY010000411.1 GCA_030838305.1 Acidobacteriaceae bacterium | reverse complement strand
GCGCAGTCTTTGTGCGATCGAAGCATTTGGCCAAGGTCTGCACGAAGATGCAAGAGCGTGTACTTACTGGCGCTCATTCCACACGTACAGAAAATCGTCGTCGCTCGCGGTCACAACATTGCGGTGGCTCTTGTGAACGGCGCGATTTAGCGCGGACCGCACATTTTCCTTGCTCTCTTCCAGGCTCGCCAACGGCACCTTCATCGCTACCCCTTCGGGGAGTTGATCGAGATCAGAGAGAATCTTCGTCACGATCTCTTTGTGCTTTCCATTTCGACCTTGCGGAACATCGACCTGGGCCATCGTCTTGAAGTTCATCGGAGATTTGCTGATCTGGCTCATCGAAAACCCCTTTGCAGACGCGCAAACGTTAACGTAACGTGACGCAATCGTACCATTACACAATGCTATCGTGCAAGTAAAAAACGAATCGCTACAGGAAGATCGCCAAGGGGCCTGAAACTGTAAAGTAAACCGACGCTTAAGTCCCGGTAATAGAAGAACTTAATGCGCTATTGCGGCAGCAAAGATTTCCCAAAAGATATAACCCGTACTTCTTCTGGACTGCTACTGTTTTGCTGGGGTTGAAAGGATAAGTTCAATGCAGCAATCGAAAACATATTTTGAGCAGATTGCGGTGGAGACGGTAAAGAAGATCGCTACTGAACTGCCTGAGACTAATGCCACGGAAACAAACCGGGTTGTTTTTGAAATGCAAGACAAAGGGACATCTTCTCAAGAAGACTGGCGTCGACTAGCGCAGCGAATCCAGGAGGAACAGGATCCAAGAAAGATGCTCGAACTCGTGCAACAACTCCTTGACGCACTCGAAGACAGAAAAACCCTCAAGCCCCTGCCTGCGCAGAGCACCAATCTGTGAGACCAGCTAAGATGGCGCAGACTAAGATGGCGCAGAAAATGCGCCGGCTTGGATTGCCCGAATAAGCCGATCCGGGAGATCTGAGTCCGAGTCCTAGCGGCTTTCTACATCATCTGCCCGCGCGCGCCCCTTTTGCTGAATCCTCAATCCCGGAATCTCGACGAGGATGTTTGAAAACTTCCTCAATCAACACTCCCGCCTGCGACCCGATGGCTTGCAGCACTTTCAGATCGTCATGACTGAACCCATCCTGCCGCGCCCGGTATAAGGCTAGCACTGCCACCGCGCTCGATGTTCCTTCCAGAGGCACCGCCAGCGCAGAACGCAAGGTGCTGTACTTCGTGGGATCATTCAAATAGCCAGGCTCGACCGACGGATTGCCGTTCAAAATGGCTTTAACATTCTGCGCCACCCAGCCCGACAGTCCTTCGCCGATGGGAATCCTTAAAGAAGAGAACAGCCGGAAATTCTCCCCGCTCACAAACTCCGGTACCAGAATTTTATTCCTCAGAACATACACGGCCATCGAGTCGTGAGGCACAAGTTGTTTCACGCGTACCGCGAGTAGAGAAAGCGTGTCATCCAAGCTGAGCGAGGTGCCGAGCTTGAGTCCGAATTCGCTGAGCGCATGGGCCTCGCGCCGTGCCGCTGCCAGCGTTGTAACGAAATCTGTTGCCGCTCCAGGGCTTGCGACAACAGGCTTTTCCGCCTCCGCGAAACCGGCCGCTGGTGCCAATCCGCGCTCCACTTTAATGTCAGTCGACAATTTTGGAGGAGCCTGTAACGGGTGCTCGGTGGCTAGTCTTTCAAGCTCCACATAACGCCGCTCGAGAATCTCCACCACGCGCGGATCGAAACTGATGCCGGATTCCGACGCCACCTTCGCCATCGCTTCATCCAATGGCAATGCTCTGCGGTATTGGCGGTCCGAAGCTAGCGCGTCAAGGCAGTCCACCGCCGAAAGAATACGCGCCCCAATCGGTATGTCTTCCCCTCGCAGCCCATTGGGATAGCCGCTGCCATCCCACTTTTCGTGATGCGCGCGCACGATCGGAACCACCGGGTAGGGAAAATCCACCTGCTCAAGAATCTCGGCTCCGACGATGGGGTGAATCTTCATCTTCTCGAATTCTTCCGGCGTGAGTTTGCCCGGCTTCGAAATAATGTGCTCCGGCACCGCCAGCTTGCCAATGTCATGAAGAACCGATGCCGCCCGCAACGCTTCCGTTTCGTCTTCGGTCAATCGCAGCTCCCGCGCCAGTTCCATCGCGTAAATGCGGACGCGCTGCAAGTGCTCTCCGGTGGTGTGATCCTTGGCCTCAATCGCGAGGGCGAGAGCTTCAATGGTCCGCAAGTGAAGGCCGGAAACTTTCTCCGCGTGCTGCTTCTCCGCTTCCAGCTTCCCCAGGTAAAGGCGATAGGATCTATATAAGAGATAAATCGGAGGCAGAACCAGCAACGAAGCCTGCCACCCGATGTGCCGATTCAAAAAGCTGACCAATCCAGCAATGGCGGCTCCAACCATGTAGTAAGGGAACAGCCAGAGATAGCTTTCCGTCCAAACCTTCTCCACAACCTTGTCTTCGGTGAGGCCGATAATGGTCGCCATCGCGGCTGTACCAACGATGAAGTGCGTAATCGCCGCCACCAGCAGGGCCAGCGGCCCGGCTCCGTGAAGTAAATAAATAGAAACGAATTTGTAAGCGCCATAGGCCGCCGCGCTGCAAATTGTTACTTGCGACACATTGAACGCCAACTGCACCAGCTTCAATCGGCGCGCCGGCTTCCAATAAGACTGAGCCAGAACGCTCACCAGCCCGATCAGCAGCGTCTCGGGCAAGCTCATCTCCAGAATGCCGATGAGCGTGAACAGAAAATTCATCGACAGCGTTCCCTCAATGCCCGGCAGACTTACTTTGAAGGACGACGCCAGCAACGCTGCGACCAGATAGCAAACGAACTTAACCGGATCGGTAGACTGCCAGTGCAGGATTGCGAAGGCGAAGCAGCCAAAGGCGGCCAGCGCCATCCCCGCGATATAGACGCGGAAGCCAAGTTGTCGTGCCCACGGCATAAACAGTCCCCTTCGATTCTTGCTGAACTGAAGGTCAATGTCCGCTCAAAAGTGGCGCCGCCGGTTACCGTCGTGTTTTGCATTGTGTCGCTGAGAAAAACTGAAGAAGGCTGACAGTCAAAGGCCTCGAGTCACGTGGAAGAGCGGCGCTTCAGCTGTCGCGTAAAGCGCCGGCAGCGCCCTGCGGGCTTCAACCCCGGTGGTCGCATTTTGCGTTTCTCGACCCTGTTCCCTCGTCCGAAGGGACTTCCCACGCCGCGAGTAACCAAGGTAACCACCGGGACAATTTGTCCACGCGCCACTGCCGCGGGCCATGCTGTCCCTACAGGAGAACCCTTAATTCCCTAACTGATTGATTCATAACCCCCGTCACTCCTCCCCTTTGGACCTCCGACTGCACTTCAAGCAGTGAAGCAAGTGCGCCGCTCAGCGGCGACGTCCTGCCTTCGAGGGGATATGAAAAAATTTCTCGCTCTATTGATCGTCACCGGAATGCTCGTCAGTGGAACTCTGTCCTATGCCGACGACTCGAAAATATCGCCGGAG
>JAUTWY010000121.1 GCA_030838305.1 Acidobacteriaceae bacterium | reverse complement strand
GCCATAACGATTGGCGCCGACCACGCGAAATGCCTTGTGATTGTTGAATACGTCGGCCAGGACTTCGCGCAACATACGATTTTCGATAAGAAGAAAGAGCGTGCTATGTGGCGTGGCGGTCTGGTGGCTGGGGCGTTTCATCGGCTACGTTGACTGATCCAGAGTTACACTGCCTACCAAAGCTAGGACAATACGTTGACACCGCATCACGGTCAATCCATGCGATGTCAAATTGATGTCATCTTTCTGTCCCGCTAAACAAGGCGAATACGGAGCGTCGCCACGAAATACCCTCAGGTTTACTGCCTCGCCGGGAAAGTCAGATAAGCGGCAAACCTCACAGCTATCCCGCGTGCCAGTTCATTTTTCAGGGAGACGAATTAATTACAATTTGACACCTCGACACCTGAATTCCGCCGAAATTACTGGTGATTCAATTTCCGATGTCACGGCGATGTAAAGCAGAGACATCTTTCTGCTTGCAGCATTTGTGGAGCGCGCGAAGCGGTAGTCCGAATTAGTCCCTTCGCTATAGTGCGAATTAGCCCCCTGCAAAGTCCAAGTTGGGACCTTACTTCCCGGCGCGGCCGCATCGATACTTTGCCGTGAGGGCACTTCGATGGAGAAACCTAGGCGCATTCTGGTGGCCAACACGCCGAGACTGATGCGAGAAGCGGTGCTAAAGACGTTGGCCGACCAGCCGGATCTAGAGATCGTTGGCGAGGTAACTGATGAAGCCGAAATTCGATCGCGTATTCAGGCCACACTTCCGGACTTAGTCGTTATTGCGTTGGACGACTCGGAGGATCGACCTCTGATTTGCGACCTGCTGCTGCGCGAATTCCCCAGGTTGCGGATCATCGCGGTAGCTTCGCGAAGAGATCGCACCATTTCATATTGGGCCTCCGTCCACATCCATTCCAACGATGTCGAAACGTCACCGGCCGGCATTTTGAATGCGGTGCGGAACAGCGCTCCGACTTCCAGGAACCTAATGTGCTGATTACCGCTCCCGGACAAAAACAGCTGTCGAGCAGTGTGCTGGTGCGCGCGGTATTGATGGGACTGGCCGTGCTGACTTGCTTGCCTGGTCTGGCTGCGCAGCAAAGAAATTCTGCTTCAGACAATTCCGATGTCGCGCCTGCGGCGGCGAAGTCTAGTTCATTCGAACTCGCAAAAGAGAATTCGAGCCGTGTGGCGGCTTCAGCGCAACAGATCCGGCAAGTCTTGGTGAAGGATCCCGGCTTGCTAGTGGAATTAAAACAACGGGTTTCCGAGGAAGTTACCTCCCACGGTCAAGTTGTTGACGATCAAGACCTGACAGACCAAGCGATTTTTGATCGATTAGACAGTGATGTGGTTTTTCGCTCGGAGGCTACGCGACTGCTGCAGCGGTACGGCCATCTTTTGCCTACCGTGAACCCGGAGTCAGAGTTGGGCAAACAGCAGGAACTGCTGCTGAAAGAGCGCGCACGGATGCTGGTGCAAATCGAAGCACAGGAAGATGCTCAAGCCACGCAGCGGCCAGCCGGAGATAAAGTCCAGCGCACGAATGAAGACGCGGAGGAATGCGATTCTCGCAGGGAAACAAATTGCGGCCAGTACACACGGCCCCGGGAGAAGCGCAATGATCGCGAGCAGGGTCCTCCGACAAATCGGAAGATTGGCACGCCAAATTCGCCGCTTCCTGATGAGTCCACGAGCGTGTCACCGCTGTTGCGTGCCGGCGCCATTCCTGGTCCGGTTGATACGGAAAGATTCGACAGTCCGAACGATTTGATGCGGCTATCCGCTTTGGCTAGTTCGCGAGAGCTTGGGTCTGCTCGATCCGCTTTAGGCATGGATCGGCCGACGGAAAATCTCAGTGCGACAATTGGCGGGCTAGATCTGCGTTCGCTTCGAGACACTGCCGCGCCCACAGGTCCATCCCGGCCAATTGAATCGAACCCACGCATTGAGGATAAAAGCCGCAGATATTTTCGGGGCGAGAACGAACGAATTAGTCCGCAGGACGCCATCCTGCACACGCAGAACCCCTACCGGAATATACCTTCGCTCTATGACTTGTACGTGCAGGTCCCAGCGAAGGGGCGCGCGCCGGAGCGATTCGGAATCGATATCTTGAACGGAGGGATGCGCGAACCCGATGCAGTTCCCATGGACCTGCCCGTCGGGCCGGATTATGTGGTAGGGCCGGGAGATAGCCTTGCGATCGAACTATGGGGCGGGATTTCGCAGCGCATCTCGCGCACGGTGGACCGTGAGGGGCGCATTTCGCTTCCGGAGTCCGGACCACTGTTGGTGAGCGGCAGAACGCTCGGCGATGTTCAATTCACTGTGCAACAAGCGTTGCGTTCACAATTCCGCGATACCTCGGCCGATGTATCGCTTTCGCGTCTGCGCACGGTTCGAATCTATGTCGTCGGAGAAGTTGGCGAACCGGGGGCATACGACATCAGCTCACTGTCCACACCTCTCAACGCCATTGTCGCTGCGGGAGGAGTGAGCCAGCGCGGGTCGCTGCGTTTCCTGAAACATTTTCGCGGCAAAGAGCTCGTCGAAGTGGTGGATGCTTACGACTTGCTGCTGGGTGGAGTGGGGCTAGATCAGAAGCGGCTGGAAAATGGCGATTCTTTGCTGGTGCCGACAGCGGGACCACAAGTCACCGTTGAAGGCATGGTTCGTCGGCCAGCCATCTACGAACTGAAGGGCGAAACGACGCTGGAAGATGCGCTCGAACTTGCGGGCGGAGTGCTGCCGGCAGCAGCGCTGCAGCACGTAGAAGTGGAACGGTTAGTCGCTCATCAGAAGCGCACTATGCTGAGTCTAGATTTATCGCCGGAGGGGAATTCCGCTGCCTCAGCGGAAAAGCTCAGCAGCTTTCACGTGCGGGACGGCGATAGCATTCACATTTTTCCGATTGCGCCATACAACGATCAAGCCGTTTATCTGCAAGGGCACGTGCTCCGGCCAGGGCGCTATTCCTATCGTGAAGGCATGAAATTCGGGGACCTGGTGAGCGCGTACTCCGATCTGCTCCCAGAGCCTGCGGGCAAGTACGCGGAAATCATTCGCTTGGAGCCGCCAGATTTTCGGCCGACTGTCGAAAGCTTTGAACTGACTGCGGCGCTAGCGAATCCTGACACAGCTCCAAAGCTCATGCCGCTCGACACCGTACGCATCTTCAGCAGGTTTGACTTCGAGCCGGCACCCGACGTGTGGGTGGGCGGTGAAGTGCGCAGTCCGGGGTTGTATTTGACTTCGGGGCAGGTGCGACTCCGCGACGCAGTTTTCCTTGCCGGGGGAGTAACCAGCGATGCTGATCTCGATTCGGCGCAACTGTTCCGCGCGTCGAAAGACGGCAAGTTAAGAATATTGAGTGTGAATTTGTCCGGCGCACTTTCCGGAGATGTTGCGAATAATTTGTTGCTGGAACCACACGATCGTGTACTGATCCATCGTAATTCCGCCAAGGTTGATCCGGCCACGGTATACGTGAAAGGCGAAGTTGCCAAGCCGGGGCGCTATCCGCTGACTTCCGACATGCGGGTTGGAGATTTGATCCGCGTTGCGGGCGGGTTGAAGAGAAGCGCGGATTCCCAGGATGCGATTTTGACGCATCAGGAACGAGATGAGACGCAGTCAGCATCCACGTCGATTAAGTCCATCGACCTGGCATCCGCCATGGGTGGAGTCTCATCCTCCAATCCAACCTTGAACAATGGCGATGTGCTCACCATCCGAAGAGCACCGGGGTGGGACAGCCTGGGCGCGAGCGTGACGATTCGAGGTGAAGTCGAGCATCCCGGTACTTACGGAATTCGGCCGGGCGATTCACTGGCAACAGTGCTGGCCAGCGCGGGAGGATTCACGAACGAAGCTTATCCTTATGGAGCGATATTGACGCGACGGGAAGTGCGCGATTTGGAGATGAAGTCACACGATGAACTCGTGGCACGCGTGCAATCGGAAGAGACACAACTGAAGTTGTTGCCGGAAAACGACGCCGACCAGAAGAACGCCAAGCTCACGGCGATCGCACAAACGGAGACAACGCTCACGCAACTGCAAACAAATTTGCCGATCGGGCGGGTGGTCATCCACACGTCCCCGGATGGCAAAGAATTCGCAAAATCCGCGGCAAATACGCCGCTCCGCAACGGCGACACGATTGTAATTCCGAAAAAAGCCAACTATGTGCTCGTGAATGGACAGGTCTTCAACAGCACCGCCGTCGGGTACGTGGCGCAAAGAAGCGCGAAGTGGTACCTGGGACAGGCCGGTGGTTTCACGCAACTCGCAGACAAGAATGCGGTGTTTGTGATTCGCGCGAACGGATCCATCCTGGCAGCGAAAAACAACGGAAGTAGGTGGTCCGGGGATCCTCTGAGCTCAGTATTGTTGCCCGGAGACGCCGTCATCGTTCCTGAAAGAGCGCCGAACATCGGGACGCGGAACTGGTTGCCGCTGATACAGGCGGCGCAGGTTGCGACCTCAGTGGTGCTGGCGGTCGCATATTTGAAGCCATGAAAAAAGCTGTTCAGAGGCCATGAGAGGAATTTTCATCTTGCTTGGACTCATGCTCACGAATCTGAGTTGGAGCTCTGGGCTTGCTGCTACTCCGGTTCCTCAGGAAGAGACAGGCGAATCAGCCAATCGTGGAGGTTCCCCGGCGGCGAGCGATGCACGGCGGGCGAGCGAGATGGGATTCCACTTGCAGGACCGACAGAAGTTTCTTAGGAAGTGGGATTCCGAATTCGAGAATCGCGGAGGACAGTTGCTGACTGACCAGAGAACCATCTGGACGAGCCCGGCGCGACTGCATTGGTCAGACGCCGACTGGCTGATTCCCGCTGGAGCCGTCGCGGCAGCGGCCTTCTTAACCGACGCAAATTTCAGTCGAAGTCTTAGTCAGAGGCCAGGAACGCTGGGGCGCTTTAACGATACTCGAACAGCGGGAGTGGCGGCGCTCGCAGCGGCTTCGGGTGGTTTGTATCTGGCGAGTTTTCGAACCAAGGACCCCCATCAGCGCGAAACTGCCTGGCTTGCTGGACAGGCAATTTTTGACAGCCTGGTTGTCACCCAAGGCGTGAAATTTATCATCGGTCGCGAGCGGCCGGACCAGGCAAATGGCCAAGGACATTTTTTTAGGGGTGGAAATTCTTTTCCTTCGGGTCATTCCGCCGCCGCGTGGGCGGCAGCCGGAATACTGGCGCATGAATATCCAGGGACAATGACGAAGCTGCTGGCGTACGGAGCGGCATCAACCGTCAGTATCGCCAGTGTAGGAGGCAAGCAGCATTTCCCTTCCGATGTGCTGATTGCCGGCGGGATTGGATGGTTAGTTTCCGAGTACGTTTATCGGGCACACCACGATCCACAACTAGGTGGTTCGGCCTGGAACTCTTTTGGCGAACTTCTCGGCGATTCTGAGGCGGGCGCGTTGGCGCATCCCGGCAGCACCTACGTTCCCGTGGACAGCTGGGTGTACGCCGCGTTTGACCGGCTCGCGGCGCTCGGCTATTTGAACTCCGCGTACCAGGGGACGCGACCGTGGTCGCGGGAGCGATGTGCGCAACTCCTGCAGGACGTTGAAGAATTTATCGGGCGGTCACACGACCGGAGAAATGTTCGCGATTCGCAGGCCATGTCGTTGCTGGCGGCTCTGCATCGCGAATTCGCGAAGGAAGAAAAAGGTTTAAGCGGCAATAACAAATCCGGTGAAGTGGAATCGGTTTACACAAGGATATTGAGCGCAAACGGCACGGTTCTCAGTGATGGCTACCATTTCGGTCAGACGTACGGCTATGACTTTGGGCGGCCGTTGCGGTCCGGAGCCAATTTCATCAGCGGAGCTTCGGCCAGCGCCACATACGAACATTTATTTTTTTATTTGAGTGGCGAGTACCAGCACGCGCCGGGAGGTCCGGGGCTTTCTGGTCCGGAAATACAATTTATCGCGGAGCGTGACAAAGTCGCTCCGCCATCGGGCGCGAATCTTGCGCAGATCAATCAATTTCAATTGCTCGACGCTTACGCGGGCATAAACGTTCGCGGTTGGCAATTTTCTTTTGGCAATCAAAGCCTTTCGTGGGGACCGGCAGTCGGCGGCTCGCTGCTCTTGAGCAACAATGCCGCTCCATTTCCGATGTTGCGGATCTCGTCGGACGATGGTTTTGAGATTCCTGGACTTTCGCGGGTTTTTGGAGCTTTCCATCTGGAACAATTTTATGGGCGCCTCGATGGGCATCCTGGCGAATCGCAACCCTGGATTTACGGGCAAAAAGTAAGTTTTAAACCGTTTCGCTCGCTCGAGCTTGCTTATGCACGGACCACGTTGATTGGTGGAAGCGGCCACCCGCTGACCGCCAATTCATTTTTCA
>JAUTWY010000364.1 GCA_030838305.1 Acidobacteriaceae bacterium | reverse complement strand
TTCAGTTGAACCCCGATCGAGCCGCGGAGTGCCTGCGGCAAGTCGGAATCTGCTTTCTGTACGCACCCGATCTGCATTCCTCCATGAAGCAAGTGCAGAAAGTGCGGCGAGAGCTGCGCCTGCGGACCATGTTCAACCTACTCGGCCCTCTCACTAATCCCGCGCACGCTTCCGGGCAGGTCGTGGGAGTCTACGCGCTCGATATGGTTGAAAAGCTGGCCGAAGCCCTCAGCATGCTGGGACTGCATCGCGCTCTGGTCGTGCACGGCCTCGATGGGCTGGATGAGATCACGATCACGGGCCCAACGCGCGTCGCCGAAGCTCGCGACGGAACGGTACGAACTTACGAAGTGAATCCTGAAG
Source organism: Acidobacteriaceae bacterium (assembly GCA_030838305.1). Classification (GTDB taxonomy): domain Bacteria; phylum Acidobacteriota; class Terriglobia; order Terriglobales; family Acidobacteriaceae; genus Sulfotelmatobacter. The sequence continues at coordinate 4,767 of JAUTWY010000364.1, read as the reverse complement.
AGTTCGGCATGAAGCGCGCTTCGCTTGCTGATATCTCTGGGGGGGATGCGGCGGAGAATGCAGCCATCGTTCGCGAGGTGCTAAGGGGAAAACAATCTGCCCGTCGTGATGTTGTCCTGCTGAACTCCGCAGCCGCGCTGATAGCGGCAGGGCGCGTCGATCGTTTGGCAGATGGAGTCCCGCTGGCGGTGAAGTCGATCGATTCCGGAGCCGCTGCCGGGAAGCTGGCAGCGCTGGCCAGTTTCACCATGGCACAGCGTTGAGCGCAATCTGTGATTAAGAATCATTTCACGGCTTCGCTTGCCTCGATCTTAAACACATTGTTCGTCGTGTCGCTCTCCGGCACGCTGCCGTCGTTGACCACGATTTCGTCCGGCGTTTTCGGAACTTCTATGCGAATCACGCTGTTGCTCTTTCCGCGCACGACCAGGCGTTTCGTGACTTCTCCGCCAGCAAACTTCACTGTGAGTGGAACTTCCGCACCTGCCGCGCCCAGGTTGGCCACTGTAATCGTGAGCATGTAACCCTCGGGCAACGTCTTGCGGGTAAAGGCAGAGACCACTTTGAAGTCGGGCAGCCCGCGGTTGCGATAAACCCAGTCGTCGAAGAACCATTCCAGATCTTTCTGCGTCTGCGCCTGAATCAGGTGCGGCATGTAAGAGGGCTCTTTGTCTTCCTCCGGATGATAGGCGGCAATCGCCTTCTTCAGCATTTGATCCCCGACTATGTCGCGTAGCATCCACCACACAAACAGCGCTTTGCTGCGGTAAAGTTCCTCGTCAGCTGTGTTCACTAAGGACTGGCTCGTTTCATCTTCGGACTTAGCAGCGGATCCCTGCTGCTTGTCGACGGCACTTAAGGCGGAACGGTGCAATCCCATATAGTCCAGCGCGGCTTGGCGCCCACTCTGATGCTCCAGATAGAGCGCCTGCGCGAAATGAGCGACGCCCTCGTTGATCCAGGGACGCGGGGAAGAGAAAGCCTCGTGGGTTACCTGATGCGTAGCCACCAGTCCTGCCACCTTTGGGTCCGTGCTCGTGAGCGGTGTCAACAAAAAAGGACCGCTTTCGAAAGGCGCAGCACTCGCATCAATCAGATCGGCGGTTTGTGTCTTGCCTCGCGGGGTTCCGAACCATTCGGCGATGAATAGTGTCACCTTCTCCGTGGCATCCGCGTAGGCAGCCGCAGATGAATCGTGACCGCGCAAGAAATGCACCGCCACCGACGCCCGGTCCACAACCTGATAGTTGGCAATTACAAGCGTCGGCACCACCAGTCCCAGGGATCGGTAGGTGCAATCGGCAACGAATTGATGTTCCGCTTCGTGCGACGTCGGGCAGGCGGTCGCATTGACCAGCAGTTCCGGTTTGTCTCCTTCGTCGTCGCTCGCTACCCCGACCTGCAAATGCATCGTGGCGGTACTCTCCCGCAATTTCCACCGTGCCAAAATGTCGAACAGGTTCGTTCCTTCTGAGAGATTCGCAGCCTCGGTAGCGATTGGGTACCAGGACACGTATCCCGCTCCACGCACTGCCGTGAATTTCGAACTGATCTGGTCCCAGTCGGTGCTGTGAGCCATCGCTTCGGGTGTGTTGATGCGAGTGAGACGAGTGGCATCGAGCAGGATAACGCCTTCGTATGCAATTTCCAGGTCGAGCGTGCCCTTGGTCGGGACTGGCTCCGGCAGAGTGACGATCGCCTCTGCCAGCGCGCCCGTGTGATCGATGTCGGAAGTGTAGGGTTGTGCGACGAACTGCAATGGCTTCCCATTCGCCTTGATAGAACGCCAGTCCAACGAAGAGGAAATCTGCAGCACAGCGATCTTCTGGGGAGCTGCCGAATCGTTCCGCAGTGTGATCTTGCCTCGAACTCCGAGCCGCTGCTGTTCTGGCTCGACGCGGACGTTAAGGTCGTAGTTGGTGAAGGTAAAAGCCTCGCGATCGAGAGAAAACGCGTTCACCGCAGAGGCAAATAGAACACACAGGAAACACAGACGGTGCAACTTCATTTTGTACCCGACAAAGCCTCTTTGTTTTGTACGCCGCCCTTCGCCCGCCGCTGCCGCACAATCTCATACATCACCACCGCGCCCGCGACCGACACGTTTAGCGAAGGCACTTTCCCCAACATCGGAATGGAAACCAGAAAGTCACATTTCTTCTTGACCAGGTCGTGCAGTCCTTTGCCCTCTGCACCGAGAACCAGGGCGCAATCCATGTTGTAATCGAGGGCGTCGTAAGTTTGTGGCCCGCGCTCGTCGAGTCCGACAGTCCAGATATTGCGGTCCTTTAGTTCTTCTACCGTGCGGGCGATGTTGGTCACCTTTGCGATTGGCAAGTGCTCGCTCGCTCCTGCGGAAGTTTTTGTGACGGTGCCAGTGACTGCGGCGGCGCGGCGTTCAGGAATTACAACCCCATCGGCGCCAGCGGCGTCGGCGGTGCGCATTAGCGCGCCTAAATTGTGGGGATCTTCCACGCCGTCGAGCACGATGACGAAAGAATATTGCCCGCGCTTAGCACCGACCACATCGTCGAGATCGCTATATTGCTTCGCCGAGGTGACGGCCACAACTCCCTGGTGTGCCGCCCTCCCGGCCATCTGGTCGAGTTCAGTGCGTGTGAGAAAACGAACGGGCACGCCGAGACGACGACACTCTTCGATCATCCGCTGCAAGCGGATGTCATGCCGCTCCTTTGCCATGCCAACCCACTGGAAAGCCCGTCCGCGGGCCTTGAGCGCCTCGGTGACAGCGTTGATGCCGTAGATATAGTTCATGAAGTACCAGTGTACCGAAAGCTGAGGGGTGGCGCGGGCGCCCCCGCCCGCGTGCTTTAAGCGCCAGAGTGATTGGCCAGAATGCGCACAATCTCGACCGGTTCCGGCCGCTCGGTGTAATCCTCAAGGGCCGAAGCGTACAACACCGTCCCGTCTCGGTCGATGATGTAGGTCGCGGGAATCGGCAACTCCCAACTGTCATCTCCATTCACGAAGGGCAGGTTGACGAACGCGCGTTTATAGACAGCCTTCTGTTCTTCAGGAACCTGATAACTTAGCCCAAACTTTCGCGCCACTTGATTTCCGGGGTCGGAGAGCAGAGAGAAGCGCAGCTTGTGCTGATCGCGCATGAAGAAGGATTGTTGTGCCGTCTGCGGGGAAATAGCGGCGAGAGTTGCGCCTGCCTGCTCGATCTCCGGCAGGATGAGGTTCATCGCTTCCATCTGAGCGACACAGAACGGGCACCAGCGGCCGCGTATGAAGCAGAGCACGAGGCGTTCCTTCGCCAGCAAGTCGGACGAAGAGATATTCTTGCCGTCTTGATTTTGAAGTTGGAATTCTGGAACCTTCGAGCCGACCGGCAGAGTATTCGCTGCCAAACATTTCTGCTTTAGTTCGGCGACGGCCCGAGCGTGAATAGCCTGCGTTTCCGTCGGAGCATATTTTGCGATCAGTTCCTGGCGCTCGGCAAAGATTTCGCGCAGAGGGCGAACCTCAGTCTCAGGAGTCGACTCTTCCAGCGAACGCCATTTCATGTTTGCCTTTCTCCAAATTCTGCATCCGGAGGTACCCGCCTGCCCTCACTGCGTCCTGGTCCCCCGAAAATGACCGTATAAGATGCTCTTAGGCGAGCCAGAGGGATCGCGCTCAAGCTTTACTTCTTCCCAGTACGCCCGGTCCATGAAGTGGTCTTGGCTGATGGGCATCAAGGGAGAAATATCGCCCGACGGCCAATGCAACGAAAGCTTGGCGCCATCATCCACGAGGAGTACCTCTGCATTGGCTTGGTAGAAATCTGGGCCGAATAGAAACGTGCCCGCGCACGCCTTGATCTGTTCTGCAGAAAGAGCGGTTGCGCTCGACTGAAATGGCTCATACGGCAATCCCATTGAGATTGCAGCCAGATCATTCCCGATCGTGGTGGTCGCTGACGCATAAATATTGCTGAAGACGACTACGCTCATCTGCTCGTGCGGCAGGTACATGACGAACGAGGCAAAGCCGGGTGCCCGCCCATTCATATAGTAGATGGTTTCGTGGTACCGCTCGCTTGTCTTCCGCATCCATCCATAGCCTACGCGCTCGGACGTGTCGAGAACCGCGCTTCGGGAAGGTTCTTTCAGAAATTGATCTCCGAATAGAGTGCGGATCCAATGCGCTTCATCGCCAGCGGTCGTGAGTATAGAGGCATTACCCGTCTTTCCCGACCAGTGCAGAGTCGCTGCCCGTTGCAAACCATCGACTCCGTTCGGCTGATACCCCACGGCCACCTTGGGTGAATCCGTCGTAGATTCATCGTCATCGATCAATGAGTCCGACAGCCCTGCGGGGTCGAAGACCAACTGCTTCATTGCTGCCGCAAAGGAAAGACCGGTTTTCTTTTCGACGATCAGGGCGAGAAGGTTGTAGGCGGAGTGCTCTTCGTGAAGGAACTTCGATCCCGGTTCAAAGAGAAGGGGACGATCTTTAATCTTGGCAACCAGGCTAGCGGGCGTCTGGTGGTGCTGGAGAACGTCATTGTAATCTGGCAGGTCATTGATGTCCGGCAGTCCAGAACGCTCCATTAATAGATCGCGAACCGTGATCTTGGTTCCACCTGGAATCCCGGGGACGACATCGTCTACGTGCGTTCCAAGGCTTATCGTTCCCTTATCAGCCAACCGCAGCACCGCTGCCGCTGTGAATTGCATCGAGACCGATGCGATGTGAAACTGAGTCGTGCGGGCGTTCCGCACTTCTTTCTCGCGATTCGCGAACCCGTACGCTTTCTCG
>JAUTWY010000355.1 GCA_030838305.1 Acidobacteriaceae bacterium | reverse complement strand
CTGCTTTAGGCGATGTTGTTTTGACGTGCAGCCTCCCGCAGAGGTTGCACAGTCTCACGCTGCCGGGTAAATCCCCAAGACCTTCACAAACTCCGCCACCTCACCCAAATGCCGCAGAGCGTTGCGCGCCGGTTCGTCATCCCCGCGGAGAAAGTCCACATAGAAGACGTACTCCCAGGGCCGTCCGCGCATCGGTCGCGACTCGATCTTGCTCAGGCTGATGTCGCGCAAGGCAAAGACGCTGAGCGATTTGAACAACGCGCCCGGCAGATTCTTCACTTTGAACGCGATGGAAGTCTTGTTGGCGCCGCGGGAAATGAGCCGCTGGTGGCTTCGCGCCGAGGCAGCGCTTCGCTTCTCGCGAGCGCCCCCAGCCTTTCGAATCAACAAGAAACGCGTGAAGTTGCGCTTGTCGTCCTCAATGCCGGCCTGAAGAATTTTCCCGGAGTATTCGCGCGCCGCATGACGCCCGGCGATGCCCGCCGCGTCCTGAATACGATGCGCGACCACATGCTTCACGCTGCCCGCCGTGTCGTAAAACGGGACCGGCTCAATCCGCGGATGATGGCGAAAAAAGTCGCGGCACTGGTCCAGCGCCACCGGATGTGACAGCACCTTGCGAAGCGCGCCCAGCTTTACGCCCGGCGCAGCAATCACATTGTGCACGATGCGCAAACGGAATTCGCCCTGAATAAAGACGTCCCGCGTCACCAGCAGATCAGCGTGCTCCGCTACCGTCCCGGCCAGCGAGTTCTCGATGGGAATAACGGCGGCGCTGACTGATCCCCCTTCGACGCGGTCAAATACTTCGGCAGAGTGCGCGCAAGGTACAACTCTGCAACGCGGAAGCATGTGCTCGGCAGCTTCATGGCTGAAGGAACCGAGTTCTCCCTGAATGGCGACTTTGATGGCGGCACCTTTCATCACAAGGCAAGGTACTGGAGAGGGCGGCGAAGCGCAAATCGTATCGGCAGACGCCCGGTTATTTCCGGACGAGATCCTTCTGGAGCACCAACGCGTCCACGCCATTCGAATAATAACCAGGGTAAATCTTGACCACGCTATAGCCATGGCGTTTATAGAAGGAGAGTGCAGACACGTTGTCTACGGCGGTTTCCAATTCAACCTTGGGGCAGTGCGCCGCACGCATGCGGTCTTCGGCGGCCTGCAGCAGCAGTGATCCCACGCCGGACCGCCGGTCGGCCTTCACCACGTCAATCGTAATAACGTGACCGGAGCCGCGGTTGTCCGCTTCAGCGACGATGAAGCCGCCTACGGAGCTGTCCGCAGCGGCGCTCTCCGAAGAATTTGACGTTGTGTCTCTTGCCGCTAGCAGCGTGAACGATCCTCGCCGACGCATGTAGGCCCTGAGTTCCGGCCGGGAATAAGAGATACCAGGAGGAAAACAATCCTGGTCGATTCGCCACAGCATGTCAAAGTCGCCGGGCTGGAAGTCCCGAACAATAAAGGGCACGACGTTATTGTAGCGGGCCGGGTAACCGGGATAAGAAGACGCACTGGAGAGGGCTCAAAAGCTATTTACCTCTCGTTTTCCACAGGTCACCCATCCCCAAGCTCGCCTGGAGGGATCAATTTGAACTAACGTCCGCTTGCTTCGTCCGCAACCTCAGACGTACCATGAGCATCAGAGGAAGCGTTGTGGGACGCCTTCTGCTGATTGACGTTGCCAGTTCGGCTGTCGTGCTCGGACTCTGGTACTTCGTGTTTTCCTCCTACAATCGAAAAAAGGGAGCGTCTGCCCTACGCTGGGTGCAGACTGCCTGCGCCGGCAAGGGACGCATTCTAGACTCGCACTGGATGGGTAGTTCCCGTCTTCAAGCGCGCCTGCACTTCCCTTCCCGCTGGTTCGAAAACGCGCGCGTGACGGTTAAGTTCCAGCCTCGCGCTCTGCCCGTACAGTGGCTTGTGAGCTGCTGGCGACGGCAAAAAGAAACCTTGACCTTCGAAGCCGATTTGGGAGGTTCTCCAGGCTTCCATCTAGACGTAGTACGGCATCGGTGGAGCGCCCACAATGGTGGCACGTCACCCCGCAAGCACGACGATCGCGAGTGGGATCTCTACCAGCCCGGCCCCATCATCCTCACCACGCGGACGCACTGGAAGCAGGATCCCAGCGCCGAACTGAACGCTTTGATGTCGGCCCGGCGACAGGACATTCTGCAAGTCCGCTTCCGCCCCGAGTCGCCGCAATTCTCGGCTACAGTTCACTTGGAAGCGCTGGCTGACCCTGATACCGCCGCCGGATTTGTGACCGCACTGCGCGAGATCGCTGCCGGAGCCTCTGCCCACCGGCACTAGACTTCCCTTCTCTCTCTGCCTCGATCTTCCTACATCTGAATTCTCCCTTTCACGGCGACGCACTCCGTGGTATCGTTCCGGGCCATGGCCGACTCTTTCAGCAACCCTTCGCCGCAGTTCGGCACGGCTGAATATCTGGGCAAACAAGGCAGCGACCATTGCCAGTTTTGTCATCAGCCAATCGCGGGAAATTACTACCGCATCAATAACGCCATGGCCTGCGGCGGGTGCGCCGAAAAGATGCGCGGCGCGCTGGCCACGGACACCCACGTGGCATACGTGCGCGCCCTTGTATTCGGCGTGTTCGCCGCCATCGCCGGAATGATTCTCTACGCCGTCTTCGAGATTGCCACTGGCCTCATCATCGGCTACGTTTCGCTTGCCGTAGGCTGGATGGTGGGCACTGCGATGATGAAAGGATCGAAGGGGGTGGGCGGCCGACGCTATCAGATTACTGCCGTCGTGCTCACCTACGCTGCGGTATCCATGGCAGCTGTTCCTGTGTGGATCCACTACGGCAACAAAGAGCGGCAAGAACAACAACAGCGACAGCGCAATCAAGGCCAGCCGACTCAACAACAATTAGAAGACGAACAGCGGCAGTTGGAATCCGAGTCTGGACAGCAGCCTTCCCTGGCAGCGGCCAAACCCGTGCAGCCTCGGATGAGCATCGGACGTTGGCTCGGGCGCGTGGTGCTCATCGGACTCGCGTCCCCGTTCCTTGAAGTTTGGGGAGGCGGAGTTAGCTGGCTGATCGGACTGGTGATCCTCTTCGTGGGCATGAAGATCGCCGCCAAACTTACGGGAGGCCGTCCCTTGGAAATTTACGGACCTTTCAACGACTCGCCACAACTGTCGCGTTGAGGTTCGCGTAAAATAAGACGACGTTCTTCGAAGCCGTGTCCACAATCACTCCCGAACTCATTCGCAGTTGCAAACGCTGTTCCCGCGAACTCGCCGCCGGAGCCCTGGTGTGCGACCAGTGCCAGGCGCTGGTGCACTCCGAAAGACTGGACCAGCTCGCCACCGAAGCCAAACAGCTCGAGGCGGCTGGAAATCTGCGCCAGGCACGCGAACATTGGCTCATGGGGTTGCCACTACTGCCGCCGAATTCCCGCCAGGCAGACTGGATTCAGCAGCATGCCCGTTCTCTCGAGGCGGCCGCCAATCAGCTTCAGCCTCCGCCTCCAAGCGATAATCAGTGGGCTAAAAAGCTGGGGCCGGTGGGACCAATCGCAGTTCTTCTAGCCAAAAGCAAAGTGCTTCTGACCGCGATCTTCAAATTAAAATTTCTCCTGAGCTTCGTTGCCTTCATCGGGATCTATTGGGCCCGGTTTGGAATGACGTTCGGCATCGGATTCGCGGCGCTGATTCTGATCCACGAGATGGGCCACTTCATCGACATCAAGCGCCGTGGCCTGCCCGCCGAGATGCCGGTTTTTCTGCCGGGGCTGGGAGCCTACGTTCGCTGGCAAGCCCTGGGCGTCCCGCTCGAAACGCGAGCCGCCATCAGCCTGGCCGGACCGCTGGCCGGATTTTTCGCCTCTCTCGCCTGTGCCGTGCTCTGGTCGCAAACCGGCAATCCGCTCTGGGCAGGGCTGGCCCGCGCGGGCGCAGTTCTGAACCTGTTGAACCTGATTCCCGTCTGGGTACTCGATGGCGGACAAGCCGCCCTGGCCTTGAGCAAGACCGAACGCATCGTTCTACTAACCGCGTGTCTCGCTCTGTGGCTGGTGCTGGGAGAAAACATGTTCTTCCTGGTGGCCCTTGGCTTTGGATATCAAGTTTTTTTCGCCGGACACCTGCCTGCGCGTCCCAGCCGCGCCACAACGGTTTATTTTCTGGCGGTTCTAATCGCGCTGGGCGTGATGATTCGGATGATGCCGGGTCAGGGCGGTCAGGGCTTAGGCAATTGACTTGAACCCCAGGTAGTGTACGATATCCCGCAATTGAACGGGGGGGCACCCGATGAGTGTTGGTTCGAGTTGGGTCCGTCCTACAATCTGGCCGCTTACGATAATTCTTGCTCTCGCCTTCTATTGCCAACCCGGGGCTTTTGCCGGCGAACCGCAATGGGTGGAAGTTCGTTCGCCGAACTTTTCCGTGGTCACCGATGCGGGTGAGAAACGAGGCCGCGAGGTCGCTATGCGCTTTGAGCAGATGCGCGCCGTTTTTGGCGCTCTGATGACCAAGGCAAACGTAAATCTACCCATCCCGCTGCAAATCGTGGCTTTCCGCAACACGAAAGAGATGCGCCAGGTCGCGCCCCTATTTAACGGCAAGCCCACGCAGGTGGCCGGACTGTTCCAGAGCGGCACAGACCGCAGCTTCATCATGCTCGATATGTCGGTGGAGAATCCCTGGAGCGTTGTCTTCCACGAGTACGCCCACCAATTGATGAACGGCAACCTGCAGGGGGAAGTAGATCCCTGGTTTCAAGAGGGTTTTGCCGAATACTTTTCCAGCATCGAAGTCGACAGCAAACAGGCCCGAGTGGGAAAGGTTCCTAACGACGAATACGTGCTCCTCCAGCAGCTGGGAATGATGAAGATCGCCGACCTTTTCCGGGTTCAGCAAGACTCTCAGACCTATAACGAGAGCGGCGACCACCGCAGTACGTTTTATGCCCAGTCCGGCATGCTGATGCATTACATCTACGACAACCAATTGATGCCCAAGGTCGCAGTCTATTTCGACTTGGAAGAAAACAAGCACATGCGGGTTGAGGATGCGATTCAGCAAGCCTTCGGAATGAGCGCTCCACAGTTCGACAAGGCCCTGCGCGGTTACGTCAGCAGCGGACGCTACCGCTACTATCCGATTCCCAACCCGTCCAACATTTCGTCCGGCACCTATACGGTCTCGCCGCTAAGCGCAGGTCAAGGGAATGCGGTGCTGGCTGATATCCATCTGCATTCGCGCGATTATCAGCAACAGGCCGTGTACGAGTTTCAACAGATTCTGAAATCCGATTCCAACAACGCAGCAGCCTGCCGCGGACTTGGTTACGCTTACCTGCAAAGGCAAGATTTCAACCAGGCGGCCGAATACTTCAAACGCGCCTCACAACTCGACTCCAAGGATCCGCGAGTTCACTATTACAGCGCTTTGCTCATGGTCCGCGAAGGCGGTTTCGGGAATGGCGCGGACCTTCCAGGCATCACCTCGGAATTAGAAGCCTCGATCGGGTTGGATCCAAACTTTGCCGACTCGTATGCGCTGCTTGCTTTTGCGCAGTCTACGGCGGGCAACCCCGGAAAGGCTATTGTCACTCTGAAGAAGGCATTGGCAATCAGCCCGCGTAACGAGAATTACATTCTCAATCTGGCGAACTTATATCTTGCGGACCGCCAGCCCGAGCAGGCTATCGCGCTGCTCCAGTCCCTCCGCGTCTCCGACAATCCCGCGCTTGCTTCGAGCGTCTCCGCGACGTTGGCGCAAGCGCAACAGTTCCGCCAGATGTGGCAAGCGGGAACAGAGGAGCCCGGGTCCGGACTGGTCTTGCTCCACCGCGGCAATTCAGAGACCGAGGCCCATCCTCAGATCCCGACTGGCCCGGCCGCAAACCCGGCGAAGGTGGAAGCAAACGCTGGACCGGCCAAATTCCTCCGCGGCACGCTGGCCAGTGTGGATTGCTCAAACGCCCCATTGGCTACTTTGACCGTGGTTTCGGGAGCAAAGACCTGGAAGATGAACGTCGCCGACAAAAACCATCTCATCCTGATCGGTGCGGACCAATTTTCCTGCGACTGGCACAAGCAAAAGGTGGCGCTAAATTATCGCGAAGCCGCGGATGGAGAAGGAAATGTTTTTTCCCTAGAAATTCAATAGGGGTTCCATTCGATAACGGGAGGCATCACCCGGGAGGAGGTTTGTTCTGCGGTTCTTTACGCTTTTCGTTCGAGTCCACGGCAAACAGCATGTAGTGATCGAAGCTGTGGCGCCGGTAGTAGCGATGACGGCGAAAGTCAAAATAAATTTCCGCGCTCTTAGGCAGCCATAGAGTCGTGTTTTTCCTGGCAAACGGAACGGGCCCGTACTCCACGACCTGATGCTCGCTGAGAAGCTGAATTTCCGGCATCGGGCTAATCAACTCCGCTTCAATGCGCACAATCTGAAATTTCCCGGCGGTAATCCAGGCGCGACCTTTCAAGTTGACGGGGTGAATCTGGGTTCCTACTTTATAGCTATGGATCCGGCTGGGGCGGTCCTCGCGTTGCTGGAAGCGCACCAGCCAGCTCGGCTGCCCGCGCCAATCTCCCAGTCCCTCGCATTTCATCTCGAAGTTGTCGCGCATATGCGGATGGAATACCAGCGCCAGCGCGGCAAATCCAGTGCTGGCAATCTGGTCGGGATAGCCAGCCAGTTCCAACTTGTCCGCGCGGTACTCATCCACCGAAAGGTAGCCAGGCTGCTGCTCCGAAATCGAAGCGACATAATTGAACTTGCGTGTTTCCGTGCGAATGGGAAGCCCGTAGGCGTCGAGCCTTTGGTGGAACAAGTCTTCCACCGCGGCGAAGCGCGTTACATCTTCCACCAACTCCTGCACGCGTTTCCCCGACTCGTAGATCACTTGCCCAGCGGGGCAGATCGCTCCCGCGGCCACATTGAGTTTGATCTCGTCGATGCCCGGCGGCTGCCACGAGTTCGCCGAAAGTATCGGAGCGCCAAGCGCCTCCAACGGATCCACCCCCACCAGCTTGGAGGGACCTCTCTCCGCCAAAGCGGCGGCCGCGGGTGTCGCCGCATGCTCTTCAATTTCGGCAATCAGGCCGCGCACCTGTCCCGCCATGGGGTGCAGGGGCGATTCTTCTAAAAACCTGTTCAATGCCTGGACTCCCGCCTTGTCGTCCCCCAAACTCACCAAGGCCTCGCCCAAGACGAGCTGCGCCGGACTGTCGTGACCTTTTCCTTTTTCTATAGCCACGCGCGCCTCGTCGCGCGCACGGTCGAAGTTGCCCTGGTGAAGATAGGTGTTGGCCAGCAGATCATGAGGCTGCCAGTTATCCGCATCTTCTATCACCGCCCGCTCCAGCGCCCCGCGCGCCGCCGGATAGTCCTTCTGTTGCAATCCGGCTCGTCCCAGCAGTGTTAGCGCTTGCTTGTTTCTGGGATTGATATTGGTGGCGGCGCGCAGGTAATCTGCCGCACGCTCGTACTCCCTCTTCTGGTAGTTCAAGTAGCCAAGCAGAAAATTCACGTCGGAACTCGATGGGTCAGAGCTGTAGGCTGCGCCCAATTGCTTTTCCGCTTCCTTCAGATTGTTCGACTTCAGCGCGGAGACGCCACGTTTCACCTCTTTTCGCGCCTTGGCGGAGATGACCATATCCGGGACATCCAGATTGATGGCCTCCGGGTCTCGCTTCAACGTAAATTTCAGTTGTATCGGGCTCCAGGAATTCACCACCTGCAACTGGCGGCGTTCGCTCAAATACCCTACCGCGCTGACTTCAATGTCGTACTCTCCGTATTCGACATTGTTAAACACTCCTTGCGAAACGTGGTCCTCAAACGCTCCTTGCACAATCTCGTTGGTCGTCTGCCAGGTGGCTGTGTGGTTGGAACGGTTTAGTAATTGAAGTAAGGCTTGACGATCAAGAAGAGCGCTTCTCTTTTCGGACGACACCGTTGCGACCACAACACCTGTCCCGGGAGTCGTGATATATAACGAAGAACGATCGCGCAAGCCGCTATCTGTGGTCGGAACTGCTCCCTGCGCGAAGGTAGCGACGGCCCAGCAGGCGAGCAGGCTCGGCAGTATCAAGCAATCGCGAATGAGGAACGGAAGGCCAAAGCGGCACATGAAGCAAAAACCCCGGGCAGCAGTTTGGCACAGGTCTTTTGAAGCGTCAAACCAAATGACATCTCCGACTCCCAACTGTCGCGACCTACGACAAGGGCGGCGAGACGATCTGACCGGCGTGGCCCCGAATCGGCTTGTAGATAAATCTCTTTTATCCTCCGCATCAGCTTTTTCGATTGGCTCGCACCCCACGCTCGCGTTATCCTTTTCGGTTGAACCACCAGCCAGTTCAACTTGTCCGTGTGACGCCCGAAATCATCTTGCTCAAAACGAATAGGAGACTGAAGGACATCCATGCCTAACGAACTGCGTAATTTCCTGGCACTCACCTACGACGAACTGGAAGACATGAATCTGGAGGCGAAGGAGCAGCGCAGGAACCGTGTCCCCATCGGCAAGATCCAGGAGAAGCGGCTGAAATACCTGACCGACGAAAAGCGCATCAAGGCCGTTACCGTCCTCTTCAGCGATCTCGAAGGCCGCCTGCACATGCTGGATTACGACAAGAAGTTTCTGATCAAGAGCTGGGACAATCTCACCTTTGACGGATCTTCCATCCGCGGCTTCACCGCGCAGCGCGAGAGCGATCTGCGGCTGGGCATTGACTGGTCGGCGTTCTACTGGGCGCCCGCCGATGTGTTCGGCTCTGGCAAAGTGCTGGTGTTCGGCGAAGTCATCGACAAAGGAGGAACGCCTTACTCGGCCGACATTCGCGGCGTGTTGAAGGGCTTTGCGGAAGAACTGAATAAAAAGAAAGGCTACACGCTCAACGCCGCCAACGAGATTGAAGGCTTTCTGTTCAAGGGCTCGGACGCCGAGCGCAGCTACCACGAAACCGGCAAGTTCGATTACGTTAACACCGGCGGATATTACCACTCGCTGCCCGGCGACCCGCTGCGTACATTCATCGACACCACAGCCGAAGTGCAACGCTCGATGGGATTCCAAAACGAAAAGGACCATCCCGAAGTTGCCCCTTCGCAATTCGAAATCAATTACGGCTACGGCGAGGTTGTCGCCGCCGCCGACCAGATTCAGCTCTACAAACTGATCTGCCGCCAAGTCGCAACCAACATGGGCCTGACAGCGTCGTTTCTGCCGAAGCCTGTCGTGGGCGTCAACGGCAGTGGCATGCACACCAACGTTTCCATCAGCGAGAACGGCAAAAATCTTTTTTGGGATTCCAAGGGCGAGGAAAAACTCAGCAAGATGGGTTGGGCGTTTCTTGATCGCATCCTCACCCATGGCAACGACATTTGCCTGCTGCTGAATGCCAGCGTAAATGCCTACCGCCGTCTCGATCCCCACTTCGAAGCGCCCAACCAGATTAAAGCGTCCGCCGTCGATCGTGGATCGATGATCCGCATTCCCATTGGCAACGAAAAAAGTATGCGCGTCGAGGTTCGCTCCGTATCCCCGGATGCGAATCCTTACCTGGCCTTGTACTCAATCTTCAAGACTGGCCTCGACGGCGACACTTCGAAGATCAAGAACCTGCGCCAGGCCGAGCGCTACCTGCCCGACAACATCTACGACGCGCTGGCAAACTTCCGCAAAGCGGAGTGGACCACGGAACTTTTCGGCGAGGACGTCAAGTCCCGCTACGCGGATCTGAAGCAAGCCGCCGCCGACCGCTGCCCGCGCCTGCTTGGAACATTCGTGAAAGCGCCGGAAGTGCAGTATCACCACGACGTCTACAACCAGTTCCTGTGGAACTTGTTCTAGAGCGTGCGACTACGTCTCGGCTTTGCAAGGCGCGGCTTTCAGCCGCGCCTTGGATGGGTTTCTGGCTGAAATAATCTTGCGCGCACTCACTGGGAGCACCGTGGTCTAGACCACGATTCTAGTTTTATCCGGGGTACCCCTACCCCACTCTGCGTACGGAATCATCAGATTAAGCACGAAATTCCCCGCAAAATACGCCTGACAAAGAGCTTAGTGATCAAAATACATGAGGCAAAGGAGTTAGCGGATGACGGTTTGCCCGTCACTGCCTCGACCATGATTACCGATTTAAATTCGGGAGGCAAGGTTAGATGTCACAGGTTAGATGTCACATGGAAGTGTGGAAAAGCATTGGCCACCTAGCCCGCCGTCGGTACTCGGATTCTTACCTCAGCGGCTAAACCCGGTATTGACAATCGGGAGATATCGCAGCCCTGAAGCGCTACGCCACCCCAAGAACGAGGTTGGCTCGGCGGATGCAGCCAGGCCAAATTTCTTGCTAACCAGAGAGGTACAAGTTTAGTCTAACTCGGTAACCGAGAGGAGAGTGCTTGACTAAACCTTCGGACCTCGTTCAGGGGACTCTGGTCATGCTGATCCTGAAAATACTGGCGTTGGAGCCGCTGAATGGCTGGTCCGTCAGTCAGCGTTTGAAACAAATGTCCAGCGACGTATTAGGAGTCAGCGATGGCTCTCTCTATCCAGCGCTGCACAAGCTGGAACAACGAGGTTGGATTAGCGCCCACTGGAAGCCGAGTGAAAACAACCGTCGCAGCAAATTTTATTCTCTGACGCGGCTCGGGCGGAAGCAACTCGAAAAAGAGGCGGCCGACTGGAACCGTCTTTCCGCTGCCATCTCCGGAATAGTCAAGCTCAAGGAGGCTTGAGATGACGGTCGAACAATGGCTTTATTCCCTTCCGTTGCGCTTGCGCTCGTTTTTCCGCCGTAAGCAGGTGGATCTGGAACTGGAAGATGAGCTTCGCGACCACCTCGAGCAGCAAATCAAGGAGAACCTTGCAGCAGGCATGCCGCCTGAGGAAGCGCGCTACTCGGCGCTGCGCGCCATGGGCGGGATGACGCAGATCGAACAACAGTGCCGGGAGGCGCGCGGCGGAAACGTCATTGAAGACTTGGTTCATGATTTGCGATATGGGATTCGACAGCTGGGCCGTTCCGCGGGCTTTTCTTCCCTAGCAATTCTGTGCCTGACGTTGGGAATCGGCGCGAATACTGCGGTATTTAGTTGGATCGAAGGGATCCTCTTCCGTCCGTACCCCGCTGTAGCCCACCAGGAAAGGCTGCTCGCTCTGGCCGGAACGGCGCGGGGCGAGAACGATGCGACGGGAATTTCGTGGCCGGACTACCTTGATTTGCAGAGGAACTGCACCCTTTGCGAAGCATTCTTCGTGAGCAAGATTACGGGCAGCACGCTGAATATTGGTGACCACGCCGAAATCACGACCGGCAGCATGGTCTCAGCAAATTATTTCGACGCGATCGGGGTTCATCCCATGCTTGGCCGCGGCTTCGAGCCTGGCGAAGATGTCGGAAGCGACGCTCACCCGGTCGTCGTTATTAGCTATCAGCTTTGGCGGGACCGCTTCAAAAGCGATCCACAAATCGTCGGCAAAACACAGCGGCTCAATAACGTTCCACACACAATCGTCGGCGTCGCGCCGAAAGGGTTTTATGGAACTTTCGTAGGATGGGCGATGAATTTCTGGGTGCCGGCGTCAATGGAGGACACCTTCGAAAGCGGCGGATACAAGCTCCAGGACCGCGGCGCGCGGTGGATTGAAGCCTATGTGCGGCTGAAGCCGGGGGTTAGTCGCGCGCAAGCCCAAGAAGAGATCTCGGCAATCGCAACCCGCCTGGAAAATAACTATTCAGCCACGAACCGCGGACGCGGCTTCAAGGTTTGGCCATTGTGGCAAACACCTTTCAATAACGCCCGCACTCTGCTTCCCACGCTTGAGATCATGTTTGCGGTGGGGGCGTTTGTTCTTCTCATCGCTTGCGCGAATGTGGGCAACCTGCTGCTGGTCAGGTCATTTGCCCGTCGCCACGAAATGACGGTTCGGCTCGCCATTGGGGCCAGCCGCACTCGTCTGTTGAAACAACTTCTCACCGAAGGCCTCATCCTTTCGACGCTCGGGGTGGCCGGCGC
>JAUTWY010000334.1 GCA_030838305.1 Acidobacteriaceae bacterium | reverse complement strand
ACGGCCGGCGGTCGGCCGCCCTCTGGCATGAGACAAACGGCGGAAAGTGTAAAGATTTGTATTAGAAAAAGAGCACGCCCTAATAAAGGAAGGCGGGGCGCACCTCGATCCCGCAGCCGGAGTTTAGTTCTCGATGGTTGCCTCATCCACCAGCATGATGGGGATGTCATCCTTTACCGCATATACCCGGTGGCACTGCGTGCACTTCAAAGTCTCGGGGTTCTGCCGGTATTCGAGCGCCTGCTTGCAGGCCGGACACACCAGAATTTCAAGCAAATCTTTGGCGATCATGTCGAGCATTGTACGACACGAAGGGAAGAACATTCACCCTAGAGGCACGGGCTCACAGGGAAGAACAGAAATGCGGATATTTCTCCGTCGCTCTGCTGCTTCGCGGGGAAGATTCCCTTCCCGCGCATGCGATAGAATCTCAAACGAAGCGAAATTATGCCCGCCCGAATCCTCGACGGTAGCAAGATCGCGCACGACATCCGCAGCGAAGTGGCGGCGGAGGTGAAAACCATGGCTGCCGCCGGAGTGCGCCCTGGCCTCGCCGTCGTGCTGGTGGGCCACAATCCAGCCTCGGAGGTTTACGTACGCGGCAAGGTCAAAGCCAGCAATGAAGTTGGCCTGCATAGCGAACAACACACCCCCCCCGAGACCGCGACTACCGCCGACCTGCTCGCCGTGATCGACAACCTCAACCGCCGCGACGAGATTGACGGAATCCTGGTGCAATTGCCGCTGCCTCCGCAAGTGGACTCGAAGACAATACTAATGGCGGTCGATCCCGCCAAGGACGTCGACGGCTTCCACCCCGTTAACGTCGGATTACTCTCGACGCAGCGCCCAGGCCTGGTCCCCTGCACGCCCGCCGGAGTGATGCAGATTCTTGAGCGCAGCAATATTCCGATTGCCGGACAGGAAGCCATCATCGTGGGACGCAGCGACATCGTCGGCAAGCCCGTCGCCATGCTGCTGCTCAACGCCAACGCCACGGTCACCGTTTGCCATTCAAAAACTCGCGACCTTCCCGAAGTCTGCCGCCGCGCCGACATTCTCATAGCCGCGATCGGCCGCGCTGGAATGATCACACACCATTTCGTGAAGCCGGGCGCCACCGTCATCGATGTCGGTATGAACAAAGTTACGGATGCAGCGGTATTCCAGCGCCTGTTCGGCGGCAGATTGTATAAGAATGCCAAGCGCGAGGATAGCTTCCGTACGAAGGGATCCACGCTGGTCGGCGATGTGCACCCCGAAGTGGCCGAAGTGGCTGGAGCACTCACCCCCGTCCCCGGCGGAGTCGGGCCCCTGACCATCGCCATGCTGATGTACAACACTGTGAAGGCCGCGAAGCTGCGGAGAGGCAGCCGGGTGCCGGAACTAACCAGCAAGTGAAAGACTTTCACCACAGAGTCACAGAGACACAGACAAAACCCTTTTCTCTTTTTCTCTGGTCCTCTTTGTGTCTCTGTGACTCCGCGGTGAACATGCTTCATTTGGGAGCGGCATGCTGAAAGTCGGACTTACCGGCGGCATCGCGTCGGGCAAATCCGTGGTCGGCGAGATGTTCGTCTCGCTCGGCGCACATCTGGCTCGAGCGGACGACATCGCCCATCAACTCATGCTCCCCGGCCAGCCCGTGTACAACGAAGTTGTGCGGCACTTCGGGAGTTCGATTCTCCATGCCGACGGCAGCGTCGATCGAAGCAGGCTGGCCGACGCTGCATTTAGCAAAGCTGCTGATTCGGTCACATCCCGTATCGAAGAATTGAACCGCATCGTGCATCCCGCCGTGATTCGTCGACAGGATGAATGGATGGAAGAAATGGGACGCCAGGATCCCCACGCCGTCGCTATCGTGGAAGCCGCGCTGATTCTGGAAGCGGGCGCGGCCAAACGTTTCGACCGCCTGATCGTGGTCACCTGTGGCGACGATCAACGCATTGCCCGCTTCGCCGCGCGCCAGAAGTTAGATCGGGAGGCTGCCCGCAAAGAAGTTTCCCGCCGCATGGCCGCGCAGTTACCTGAGCAAGAAAAAATCAAAGCCACGGATTACGTAATCGACAACTCCGTCTCGCTCGACAGGACGCAAGACCAGGTGCGCCAACTCTGGGAAAAGCTGCGTTCGGAAGCCATTGCCAAAGAGAGATGACGAGCCCCCCCCGGCGCCGCTCGGCAAACCCTCTCTACTCATGTGGGGACAGCGTCCCCACCCGAAAATTTCGCCACAATCTTGCCTGGCCTGCGCTTGGGGGACAACGACTTCGTCCTTACCAGGGTAGGCGGGAGCCACATCTGCCAAACACTGCGACGCCATTCCAAATAAAAACTAGACAACCCTAGTACTACTGACCTGCATCTTTGCGATGCCGACCCCGATTCGGTCGCGCTCTAACCGCGATTCGGTTCCGCGAGACGAGCTGATTTCATTCATCGCTTCATACGCAGTTTGGCTTATTTCATTTCCCTGGGAACGAATTGTTTGGAACTAAATCCGCCGCCACTTCGCTAGTTACAGCTGCGTTTCGCAGTCGAGCGACAGCATAAGGAGAAGCGATGAAAAAGGTGCAGTTGTTGTCTTTCTTGGGAGCCATATTGCTGACTACCGTAGCTCCTCTCGCCGCCCAGAACAGCGTTGATGTATTGAACAACGGACCACAGCCCGCGAATACTGCCGGCTGCGCCGCGAACCCGCAATGTATTCCTGCGGTCTGGTCCACCACCTCTAATGCAGGCACCGACATCAGTTCGTCGATAACCGCGAATTTCGTTTTCGATACCAATGGCGGGGCTTCGCCTACTGACTTTCCAGCCGCAACCCGAGGCCAAATCTGCCTGGCCGATACCCGTGAGCTAACCGGGACTACACTGTTCGGCCAAATAGCTACGAACTGTCAGGCCGCCGGAGGAGTTGCTCTCCTTCTCATCCGTGACAGTGCAGCGACCGCCCCATCGGCTATCCCGGTTTTTGTAATCTCCACGGCCAACGGGGACTTTCTGCGGAATACCGTCGGGTTCAACGCGACCACCGGAGTTTCCAATTACCCGGTCCGAATCAATCCGGCTGCCGCCGTTCCTCCCAGCAATCCCACCGCTCAGCACAACTGCCCGAACGGTCAGGCAGTGACGGCGTACGTTGGCCCGGGAACCGCGAAGTACACTCCGAATGAAAGTCTGTGTCTACCCGCGGGCGCAGGCCAGGCCGTTGAGCCCAGCATGACTGTGGACTCCCAGGGCAACATCTACGTCGAGTCCATCCGCGGAGTTCCCGGCGGTCTCGATCTTTGGCGCTGGTATAAGACCGCCGACGGCGGGCCGAACGCTGACGGAACCCTGCCCTTCAAATACGAAGGTCAGCCTGATTGCGGCATGTTCGTCACCCCGTTTTGCAGCGCGAGTGGATTGGCGCCAGGAGGAGGCGATGGCGACGTCGCCGTGAATGCTCCCGACCCCTCGAACGCGAACATTCCCAATCTAGCGGTCGTCAGCCTTAGCGCAGCGGAAGTTACAGGCAGCAAGTCCACCAACCGCGCGGATACCTTCAGTACTCCAAACCCGGCCACAGCGGGCGTGCCTTTCGACGATCGCATGTGGCTCGATGGCCTCAACGATCCTTCCCACGTCTACATGGAGTACCACGATTTTGGGACCACATCCCAAATCTTCGTGCAACGCTCAAGCGATGGAGGCGAGACTTATAGCGGCGCCCTCGGCGTCGCTATTGACGCCGCCACCGAGCCCAGCGTCGGCCCTCCTTCCGGCAACATCGCGGGGCAGATCAAAGTGGACAACAGCAGTTGTGCAAGCCACGGCAATCTCTACCAGATCTTTGTCGGTCCCGACAATCCCGTGGACAATGCCAATAACAGCAGCGCCTTCTTCAACGCTGCCTACGTGGGCGTGGCTACGGGCGTGACTCCTACCAGTCCCACGCTCACCTTCACCGACTACAAGATTTTCAGTTGCGGTGCGGGTTCCACGTGTCCTTCGGGGGCTGGTCTCGGCAACTTGTTCCCCGGGATCGCAGTGGACAACTTCGGGTACGTGTACGCCACCTGGGCGGATAACACTGACGTTTATTATTCGTACTCGACCACTCTCGGGACGCGCTGGTCTCCGGCCATCAAGGTGACCCGAAACTCGTCGCAAGCCGGAAAGTCGAACGTCTTTCCCTGGATCGCTGCCGATGCCAACGGCCATGTAGCCATTGCGTGGTATGGCGCTGATCAGGTCGGCAACTCAAACACAGTTCCGGCGGCCAGCACGCACTGGAACGTGTTCGTTGCCGAGAGCGTCAATGGCCATGCGATGTCACCGGCTTTCACGGTGAGCCAGGCCACCGACCACTCCAACCACACCGGGCAAATTTCAACTGGAGGCCTGACGGGCGCGTCCGATCGGAGCCTGGCAGACTTCTTTCAGATTGGGATTGACCCGAACCATCTCGTCAACATTGCCTATGCGGATAATCATGCCGGTCCCTCGGTCACGTACTTCACGCGGCAAAAGACGGCAACCGCCGGCATCTCAACTAAAGCCAAGTGTGCCGGCACCTCCCACCAAGCTGGCGGCAACGGCCACGTAAACGGCAAGCATGGCGGCACGGCCCAGTTCAGCTTCAATTATGACGACTCCAACCAGCCAACTGGAAGCGCCTCCTTCAGCGATTCCGGCTCAGGCGTCAGCTTTCAGTCGACCCAGATCGCGGCCGCGACCTTTAATCAGGTTGCGCACACCGTGACCCTCACTGGGGATGGAACTGACAACGGGCATTCGGTAGCGTTCACCATCGTCGCTGCCGACAGCTCGCTGGCGCCTCCAGGACTGTTTAGCATCACTCTCAACGATGGCTACAACGACAGTGGCAACCTGCTGGATGGAAGCATTACCGTCTACTAGAAGAAATTCGGAAAGCACTGCGAGGCCAGCTTAATATCCGGCCTCGCAGTTCTTTTGCTCAGGAAATCACGCTGGGGCAGAATGAGCCCGCCTCAGCCCCGTTGCAGCAACGGTCTTAACTGCCGGATGTCTTTCACCTTGTCGAGTTCGAGCATGCGCTCAATCAATTTCGAACAATCCGCCGCTCCCAGCACCGGCGTCATCAGGTCGCGTGCCTTCGCGATCACTTCTTCGCGCGGCATTGGATTGTCAGGCGTCCCGCGAACCGCGTCGACTCGCTCGCTGAGCTGTGTTCCGTCCTTCAAAGTAACTTCAACGATCGCGACTCGCACCGGGATAAGTTTTTCCAGAGTTTCGTCTGGGACCAGTTCCACCTTGGCGCGCACAGCGAGCACCGCTGGATCCTGCATCCGCGCTTTATCGTGCGCCGCGCGGAAGTTGACAGTTTTGTCGAGCACCATGATGGCCACCAGATGCTGCAGGCAAATATCCGGCATGTCGCGGTTATTGACCGTGTAAGCGGCGCTGGTGGCCGCGCGCACCACGACTTTTTGCACCTGATCTGCTTCAAAGGGATGCTTCTTCCGCATATTGTCCAGCGCATCCAGCGGCGCCTGGATCGGACCTCCCGTCGTCCACTTCTTCAGTGTCGTCAGCACCACTTCGTAGCGCTCACCAAGCTGATCGATCAGCGCGGCCGGATCGGCTTTTGGATTATAGGATTCGACGAAGTTGTTCGGGCCGGACAGAATATCGTTGACGCCAGTCCATCCCGAGTGGACCACCAACGCCGCGTTTACTCCATTGCGTGCGCCCATTCCCCCGAACACGAACGCTTTCTCGATGTGCTCGCTGTCGCGCCGCCATGCACCGATGCCCGCTCCCGCCTGCTGTGCGGCATAGTCCAGAAGCCAGCGCATCTGCTGCGCATTCAAACTGGCGGCGCACCCGGCCGCCGCTGCCGCGCCCATGGTCCCAACCAAATTGTGGGTCTCTTTCATGCCGGGCCCGATAGTCTTCATGCACCGCATGCAGACGTCATACCCCAGGGCCACAGCTCGCTTGAAATGCGTGCCACTGATGCCGAACTGCTCGCCCACGGCCAGCGCTGCCGGAACTACGGCGCAGCCGGGATGCGCTCCTCCCGCGGTGTAATCGTCGTCGCTTTCGTCAGAATGAGCCAGTTGCCCGTTCGCGAGTGCGGCCTCGATCGGTCCACACAGAACTTTCGACGCCACCACCGTCGCGACCTTCTGGCCCCCATAGTTCCGGGCGAACTTGATCGCCTCGCGTCCGGGCAGTAGGTCTGAGCCGGAGACCATTGCGGCCATGGTGTCGAGGATATGGTGCTCCGTTTCCCGCAGCGCCTTCTCCGGTAGTTCGCGATTGCGCGCTTCCGTCATGTACGCACTGAGCTTCTCCATGACCGGGCTAATCTCTGCTGCGGCCCATGCCGTCACCCGCGACAATGCTCCCGCTGCAATGAACCAACCTGTACTCCGCAGCCAGCCGCGCCGGGTCAGTCCCGAGAATCCCTTACCCGACGGCGTATCCGCGCTCTGATGGTTTTTCATGGGCTTCATAAGTATTCATCTCCTCGGTTGGATTACGCGGGCAGAAAATCACAAGTGCAAGGCGGTTCCTGAACCGCCCTGCAAATCGCAACATGTTTCGTGAGTGTCTGGTTTCCCGAGTGGCCGTTTTTTACTTTCCGTAGATTAGAAGATGTGCCGTCCCGGAAATCGCCGGACGCTTTCCCTTCGCGCCGGCAGGACCAAAATCAGATGTGCTTAGGAACAGGTTGTGGGTCTTTGGATCGATGGCCATCGTCTTGGCGCCATATTCCGTATCAATCGTCTGCACTGCGCTGAGTTTGTCAGCCGAGTCTTCGTGGAAGACATGGATCTTCCCGGCGCGGCTCGAGGAAAACACCGTGCCGGAGTCGGGGTCAAAGACGTTCGAGTCCACTCCGTCGCTGATCGGGAGTGACTGAATAACTTTGCCGCTATCAATATCCATCATCACCAGCAGTGCCGGACCCCGGCCCGCGGAAAATAGCCGCCCATGTTCCTTGTCCAACGCGATGGCAACGGGCTCACCGGCTGGCGCTACTTTCCAGCGCGATTTTACCGTGAGCGACGGCGTATCGAGGACCGCCACTTCGTTGGTCTCGGCAATGTTGTCGTAAACGATCCCATTGCCATCGGACACCGCCTGCTCGGGCGCGCCCCCCAGGTCCAGAGCCTTTACAACGGTTTCTTTCGCGGGATCAATGATGGTGGAGTTCTTGCTGTCGCCGTTAAAAGTGAAGATCAGCTTGGAGGCTGGATCGTACACAATCGCGTCCGTGTCCGGATAGCTCTTGATTTCGCCAGTCTTCTTTAAGCTCTTGATATCGAACACTACGACGCTGGCAGCATCCCCGTCGGTAATGAATCCCTTGCCCAACTCCGGCACCAGCGCGACTCCGTGACATCGTTTCATCCCGGAAATCGTGCCCACGACCGAAAAATTATCGGCATCCAGGATTTTGACCTCCGACCCGTGGCTCACGTAGATGCGGCGAGCCTCGGCGTCAACCGTGATGTAGTCGAAGTACTCTGCGCCGCCCGCAGCCTTTCCTAAAGGAACTTTCTTTATCAGGTGGTAACCGCTCGCCGGCGGAGCCGCCATGGCAACCACCCCGCACAATGCGAAGAAGACACAAACCGCAAGCCTGCACATTCCGGAAACTCTCATGCTGGAAATTTTTATACTGGAAACTGTCATGGAACCGCCTTCCTATATTTGAGAACTTTATTTGACGGATGGAATCTCAGCCGGGCGCCCATGCGCCCAGGCCTGTCTCGCTGACTAAACGGATTCCCCGGCCATACGATCCTGATGACACGCCTAGCGATTGTAGCGATTCCAGATGAAGGATTCCTGAAAGCACGATTAATCCCCATTCACGGCTTTGGAACAATAATGAGGATTGAGAGATGCTTAGGTGGGACAGCCGTCCCCGGCTGTCCTGTCGAGCGAAGCTCGAAGGATAGATTCGTATCAGGGCACGGCTTCAGCCGGGCCGCAAGCAGGCCAAGAAAGAAGCCGGCTTCAACCGCTGCGGTGGGGAATAAACCGGGTCGCAGCTTGCCTCGGCGCAAGCATCGATACGCCACTTTCACTTTCGCAGTGAAGCCCGTCTCACTGGTAAGAGAAGGTTAAATTATCCAGATACACGGTATACCCATCCTGCCGGTAATTCCCGTCCATCTGATAATTGACAGTCACCCCGTACCAGTCAGCAGGCGCTAAACCGTGGGGGTAGATCAAGTTCAGGTTGTTGGTTACTCCGTTCAGCGTAATGGACTGGTACAACAATTCGTTGCTCGCGGTGCGCTGCACCTTGATCACAAGATGGTTCCACGCATTGCCGTTCGGGTGGCATGGGATGCCGGTGGGCGTCCAGTGCGCTTTTTGGTTATCCCAAATATCCCATTCGTTCCCGCCCGCGATACGACATTCGTGACCCCAGATGAAACCCATGCTGTCATAAAACTGATTGACGTCAAACTCCACGGCTTGCGAAAGCTCCAGGTTAGTTCCATAGAAGTACACGTCGTAGGTGAAGTCATGCAGCGTGGGAACTAGAGACTGGCTCGTATCCGGCATGCCTTGCGAGGAAAAAGGGCCGATCAAGTGGTTGTTCCACAAACCGTCAGAATAAACAGCGGTTCCTCCCAGGGTGTACTCGGACGCTGCTCCGCTCATCGAAGGAGATTGAACTCCCTGATTCATTGAGAACGAGATGCCATCGCAGGGGGAAGGCGAACAGTCAACAAAGTTTGGTGGACCTTGCCCGTATTGTCCCCAGCCGGCGCTGTGCTGCACGTTGGAGAAGGATTTTCCACTTCCCCCGGTCGTGTTGGTTGCATTAGCGACCGTTATTTGCAGGCCTTGCTCCTTGGATAGCCCCTTGGAATCTAAAACTGACATCGCGAAACTGAAGCTTCCAATCGCGGTGGGCGTCCCGGAAAAGGTTCCAGTCTTGTCGCCGAGGAGCACGCCTTGGGGCAATTGACCAGAAGCAATGGAAAAAGTGTAGGGAGCAGTTCCGCCAGTTACAGTGACCTTCTCATTGTAAGTAGAGCCTACCGTTGCTGGAGGGAGGGAGGCCGAGACATTCAAGCTAGGAGTCGCGTTCCCTGAAGACATGGCACTGGCGGGGAGAGACGTATTTGAACACGCGTTGAACAAAAGAAGGCACGACAGGGTTGTGACCAAAGCCACGCCCTGGATAAACATGACTCGATACACACTCTTTCCTCGCGCCGGACAGGGTGACCGGTAAGACATCCATCCACCTCTCCAAAGGGGGTCAAGGACGCTGAGCGGAGAGTCCTTGAGTGCACTTTATTCAGCACTTGATGGCCGGACCAGATAACTAACGGTCGTAAGAGGTAGTTGGACTTGCGGGCGTACTCCGGAACGGCCTTAATCTAGCGGGTCTACAGAAGTTGGCAACTCCACATTTCTTGTGTCCGGGGATTCGTATCAGGGCACGGCTTCAGCCGTGCCGCAAGCCAGCAAAGAACGACTCGGCTTCAGCCGCGGTGGGGCCTCGCCTTTGCAGCGGCACAAACAAGGCGCCACTCTCGAACTAGCATGCGCTCAGAAGACGGACGACGTCCTGACGCGACGTGCGACGGCTTTCGACGTCGTTCCGGCACGTTTTCCTTGGCGCGGCGGGAATGACCTTCCGACACGATGGGCGGAAGATGACTTTACGAGCGCAAGGCTGGGAAAAACATGCGTATGTCCTCCACCAACGGTGCCGGCCCCTGGTCGCGTTCATGAATGAAATGGATCCTTAAACCTAGCGACAGATAGCGATAGTGGTTCCCAGTGGGAACCTGGAATCTGGTCCGATCTACAGCCAGGGGACAACAACGGCAACGGTAAACCAGTACTGACTCGCCTATGCGACGCACGCACTTGGGTCTATGGCGACTTCACCATGACGACTCCTGAACCTCCGGAGAATTGGTAAGCACGTTCGCACCACGGTCAGCTCGCCAGCTATTCCAAACCTCGCCTATCCATTTATTCTTTGTCACGTCGAACTAGACAGGCAGTCTTAGCCGGGGCATGCACTTCACTCTCCAAATCAAGGGAAAATTCTCGCTTAGGGCGCTGCTGGCTGCCTTTGCGGCGCTTGCGTTGGCGTCTCTTGCTTTCGCTGCGGCCCCCACCATTCAGATCCCGCGCATCGAGACCCCGCCGTCGCTTTCCGACTTCGAAGACATGAAGCCGGGCGTTCGCGTGGCGGGACAGATGGCAAAGGTGACCGGCTTCATCGCGCGCGAACCGGCTGACGGCGCTGCGCCAACTCAGAACACCGATGTCTATCTCGCTTACGACCAGCACAACCTGTACGCAGTATTCGTATGCTTTGACCAGGAGCCCGAGAAGATTCGCGCCCGCATGACGCGGCGCGAAGACATCTTTTCCGACGATTCGGTGGAGATCATGGTCGACACCTTCCACGATGCGCGCCGCGCCTACGCGTTTGCCGCCAATCCCTTTGGCATCCAGTGGGACGCGTTGTGGACCGAAGGCTCGATTCGCAACAACACCCCCGCGGACTTCAGCGGGTTTGATCCCTCGTTTGACACGGTGTGGCGCTCCGAGGGACATCTGACCAAAAGTGGCTACCTGGTGCTGATGGCAATTCCCTTCAAGAGCCTGCGCTTCCCGAATAGCGACGAGCAGGAGTGGGGCCTGATTCTGAACCGCGCGATCCCGCGCACCAACGAAAACCTCTTCTGGCCGCGAATTTCAATTCGCATCCAGGGCCGCTTCAACCAGGCCGCGACGGCGACCGGCCTGGAACATGTCTCACCCAGCCGCAATATTCAATTGATCCCCTATGGACTGTTTCGCGGCTTCCGCGACATCGATCAGCGCGATCCTAACTCCCCCTTCTTCGAGAGCCGCAGGTTCAAGCCCGACGTTGGCCTCGACTCGAAATTCATTCTGCACGACAGTTTTGTGCTCGACAGCACGATCAATCCCGACTTCAGCCAGGTGGAATCGGACCAGCCGCAGATCACCGTGAACCAGAGGTTCGAAGTTTTCTTCCCCGAAAAGCGCCCGTTCTTCCTGGAGAACAGCAACTACTTCACGACGCCGATCAATCTGGTCTTCACGCGGCGCATCGCGCATCCCGAGTTCGGCCTGCGGCTTACCGGCAAGGCGGGGCCATGGGCAGTCGGTGTTCTGGCCAGCGATGATCGAGCGCCCGGAGAACGGGTACCGCCCAGCGATCCGCACAGCGGCGACCGTGCCACATTTGCCATCGGACGGATCAGCCGCGACATTCTCGATCAGTCGACGATCGGCGCGATCTTTACCGATCGGGAGTTTGGCGGAGGTTACAACCGTGTCGGGGGCGCGGATGCCAACATCAAACTGAATCAGAACTGGCGGGTGCAGGGCCAGGCTGTGACCAGTTCCACGCTGAACAGCGACGGCACCTCTTCGGCAGGGCCAGGCTACAAGATTGATCTGGAGCGGTCGGGACGCAAATTCAACCTGCAATCACTCTATCTGGATTACAGCCCCGGGTTCGTGACGGAGACGGGATTCGTGAATCACGTCGACATTCGTGAACAGGAAATTGTTGCGAGTTACTATTTCCGGCCGGAGGGAAAATTTTTGATCTCGTGGGGACCCACGCTCCAACAGTTCAACATCTGGGACCACCAAGGTACCGGCATCGATTACTTTGTTTACCCCGGTCTGCGGGTCGACATGACGCGAGGAACTTTCGTTAACTTTCATCCCTACGGGTACGACGACATCCGGCTCAGGCCGGTGTTGGACTATGCCGGTCTGACGCGCGTCACCGCCTATCCTCAGCCCTTCTGGGGAATCGAAGGCGGGACCAGCTGGTTCAAGCAATTCGATGTGGCCTGGTTCTTCGTCTCCGGCGGCGGAGCGAACTACAATCCGGCGGCAGGCCGCGTTCCCCTGATTGGCCACGAGGATCAGGGAAACTTTACCCTCACCTTTCACGCTTCCGGTCGGCTGCGCATCGACAACACCTACCTGCTCGAACATATCCGCGAGCGCGCTTCCCACCTGACGGCCGTCACCAATCACATCGTGCGCAGCGGGTGGAACTACCAGTTCACGCGAGAGCTCTCGGCGCGCGTGATTCTGCAATACAACTCCGTGCTTTCGAACCCGCTGCTCAGTTCGCTGTCTCCCACCAAGAACTTCAATGCCGACTTCCTGATCACGTATCTGGTGCATCCCGGCACTGCCATCTACGTGGGCTACAACAGCAACCTGCAGAACCTGGACCGGCGCCTCGTCCCCACAGCGACCGGCCTGCTGACGACGCGGGACGATTTCATGAACGACAGCCGGCAGTTCTTCGTGAAGGTTTCGTACTTGCTGCGGTTCTGAGGGGCATTCATGAATTTGGACAGCGGACCACCTGCATCACAAGCCCCAGGCAAACAAAGTTGTCATCCCGACCAACTCGAGGGACCTTGGTTCTTGCGTCGGATCGCCCTTGTGGTCCGTCGCATCCAGATTAAATATCCAGATCAAATCGCTAAAATCTTCGGGCTCCGTTATTGGCGTCTTCGGGCAGAACACAAAATCCTAAGGTGGAAGCGCCTGCGGAATCCCAACCGTTCAAAGAACGGAAGGTCGGCCACTTGCATCTGCCATCACGGCGTGACCATCTCGGCTGACCAGCTTTTAACGAACTTTCCGAAGCGATCGAGTGCCTGGGAGAAATTGTCTCCGGCTGCGGCGAAGCCGAGGCGGAAGTGCGAGGGCGCGTCGAAGCAGTCGCCGGGTGCGAGCAGAATTCCGTGTTCGGTGGCAGCCTGACAGAAGGGGCGGGCATCGTCTCCGCTCACCAGCCAGGGGAAGGCCGTCATCCCACCCTGCGGCGGAATCCAGCCGAGCAGGTCGCGATGTTCGGACATCGATTGATCGAGCAGTTTGAGGTTGCGGGTGGCGGCTTCCTGCGTCTTCTTGAGCACGATGTCGCGCTTGCGGATCGCGACTTCGGAAAGAATCTCTCCCGTCGTGCTGTTGCAGATCGAGAAGTAGGCGCGGGCGGTCCAGTATTGCTGGCAACGCCTGGCATCGTGCTCGATCATCCATCCCGTGCGAACGCCGGCAATGGAAAATGCTTTCGACAGGTCGCTGATCACGGTGGCATGCGGGAGACGCGCGGCGGACTTGGTTTGGCGTCCGTGATAGATCGGGTGATAGACCTCGTCGCTGACCAGTTGGATTCCGCGCTCGGCGGTGAAGGCGTGCACAGCTTCCATGTCGGCGTCGCTGATGGTTGCGCCGGTGGGGTTGTGCGGGCAGTTGACGAGAATCAGTTTAGTCTTCGCGTCAGCCAGTTGTTTAATCTCGTCGACGTCGATGCGAAAACCGTTCTCGCGGCGAACCCGGTAGAAGCGGGTTTCGAGGCCGAGCGATTCGGGAAGCGCGGAGAAGGTGGTGAAACCGGGCAGCGGGAGGATGACGTTGGACCCCGGTTCGGCGGCGAGCCACATCAACGCGACCAGCGCTTCGGACGCCCCGGTGACGACTTGGACACACTCCATGGGAACGCCTTGCATCTCGGCGATGGCTTCGCGCAAGCTGCCGGCGCCCGCGGGACGGCCGTAGATCAGTTTGTGATTCAGAAAACGATGGCGAACTTCGTCGTCGCCTAAAGCGAGAATGTCGTTCACCGTCCAGGTGGGGCCGGTGCTGGCGCCGAGATTGAATTCGATGTCATGTTCGTACTGGTCGAGCCAGGCGTCGAGCAGGAAAGGCTTGAAGCGCATGCGGTCACCCCGAAGCGGATTCGCGACTCTATCTGGATGCTTCTGTATCAGCTTTTGATTCTGCCTTAGGAATGCGGCGACATTTCAAAATCGACCGAAGCTCGCGGGATTCGTATCAGGGCACGGCTTCGGGCATGCCGCAAAGCCGGCAGGCGCTCGAAACCAGATTTCCGCATGATGGGCGTACATGGGTCGGACAAACGGGCCGTGATAATCTCCTGCCCCTGCCTCTCTCGCTGTTTTGCAATCAGCGGGTTGGCGGGATTTTGCGATTTGGTCTTCGGGCTGCAATCAGTTAGGGGCAAGATCTTGAGCCCTACATCAAAAGCCCCACTTCTCGCAAAAACCGCGCGAAATGGGGCACCCACCGTATTGCTGATGCCAGCGAGGTCAGAAGCCTGGGCCACCTGTCCCTTTCGCCTCCAAGTCCGATACCCGGCGGCCCGATACACCTGGGCCGCCGGACAGCCGGGGGCGGGCGGCTGTCCCCACATGGCTTGTGGCATGGTTTCGGAAATCCACAGAAGGAGAATGTCCCGAGGGCACGCCCGAACCACGGAACATTGTTTAGAATCCGACGTAGAATAAAAGAGGGCTTTCTTCTCACCATCGGTTACGCGGCCCCGAAGGTTTGCTCTTATGAGATTTCTACGACCTGCAGTGTTGGCGCTGGTGCTGGCCGGCGCATTCTTCTACTTCACCACCTGGCGCTCGAATGCGAAATTCGCCGGCTCGAATCCGGTGAACTGGTTGACCCATCCCGCGCAAGTGGAGATCACGGAAGCCTCCGGCGGCGAAGGGCTCGACAGCGAAGAGCAAAACAATATCAGCGTCTATCGCAAGAACATTCCGTCGGTGGTGAACGTAACCTCGCGCGCCATGTCCTTTGACTTCTTTTATGGGATGGTCCCGCAGGAAGGCCAGGGCTCAGGCTTTGTCATCGATCGCGAAGGCCACATCCTCACCAACTATCACGTCGTCGCCGACGCGCGCCAGGTGGAAGTCACCATGCACAATCGCAAGAAATACAAGGCGACGGTTGTGGGCACCGATCCCGCCCACGATTTGGCCGTGATCCAGATCAAGGCGCCAGATTTGGTTCCATCGGTTCTCGGCGACTCGCGCAACTTGCAGGTAGGACAGAAGGTTTATGCCATTGGCAATCCGTTCGGTCTGGCAGGGACGATGACGCGCGGCATTGTGAGTTCGATCCGCCCGGTGCGCGAGCCGAATGGCGCGACGATTGACGAGGCCATTCAGACCGATGCTGCCATCAATCCCGGCAACTCCGGCGGACCGCTCATGAACTGGCACGGAGAAGTGATTGGCATCAACACCATGATTCTATCGAGCGTGAACCAGAATGCCGGAATCGGTTTCGCCATCCCCATCAACACTGCGAAAGCCGTGCTCAACGATCTGATGACGCTCGGCCGTGTGCGTCGCCCCGCGCTGGGCGTGCGCACGATACCGATTAGCGCAGAACTGGCCGATGAAATTGGCTTGCCCTCCAATTACGGTTTGTTGATCGTGCAAGTCACCCCTGGCGGCTCCGCCGAACAAGCCGGCTTGCACGGTGGCACCGAGCGAGCTTATTTGGGAAATATCCCCATCATGCTGGGCGGAGATTTGATCATCGCCATCGACGGCGAAAAAGTTCAGGACGAGCAGGACCTGTCGCAGATGATGAACAACCATCGCGCCGGCGACACGGTGAAGGTAACGATTATCCGCAACAAGAAAAAAATGGACGTGAACGTAGCGCTGGGCGAAGCCCGCGAACAGGTGTGAGGCACAAGTCTCAGCGATCAGTCTCAGCCAATGGTTACCGGCGTTGACTCCATTCGCGCGTACTGTCTTTCTTTTCCCAACGCGACCGAGAATCTGCAATGGGGCGACGACCTCTGTTTCAAAATTCGCGGGAAGATTTTCGCCATGCTCGGTCTGGACAACCCGCGGCTCTGCTTCAAATGCACACCTGAAGCTTTTGCCGAACTGATTGAGCGTGAGGACATTCGTCCCGCCCCGTATGTTGGACGCTACAAGTGGGTAATGCTGGACCGGTTGGATGCGTTGCGCTGGGATGAGTTGCGGGAGTTGCTCCGGCAGTCGTATGAGATGGTGACCGCGAAGGCACCGGGGAAGAAGGTCAGGAAACGAAGAGACACCAAACATCGAACTATAAAGAGGCCGAAGAGAGATTGAAATCCTGTTTCGTGGAATAGAGTTGGCGGGCGAGGGCGCCCGCCCCACGCCATACCCCATGATTTGACTCTGCTT
Organism: Acidobacteriaceae bacterium; assembly: GCA_030838305.1. GTDB lineage: Bacteria > Acidobacteriota > Terriglobia > Terriglobales > Acidobacteriaceae > Sulfotelmatobacter. Next base: position 2,421 of record JAUTWY010000334.1, on the reverse strand, counting down.
GCGCGGTCGGCTAGCCTCAAGAGTCCGCTGGTTCCTGGACACTTCGAATCTACATGCGATTCCGGCACAAATTATTGATTCTGCTGCTGATTGCGGCAGTGGCAGGGCTCACGTCGCCCCGCGCCACCGCCTCAACCGAGCCCGTGCACGCGCAGCACGGGATCGTGGTGAGCGTTCACGAGTTGGCCTCGCGCGCCGGGGTCGAGATGATGCAGGCCGGCGGAAATGCCGTGGATGCCGCGGTGGCAACCGGATTCGCGCTGGCGGTAGTGCATCCCCAAGCGGGGAATCTGGGCGGAGGCGGATTCATGCTGGTGCGGATGGCCGATGGCAAGACGCGTTTTCTCGACTATCGGGAAAAGGCTCCGGCAGCGGCTACGCGCAATATGTATCTGGACGCCCAGGGCAGCGTGATCGAAGGCGCCAGCGAGATTGGATACAAGGCGATCGCCGTGCCAGGTTCTGTTGCGGGCATGGTTTATGCAGAGCAGAAATACGGGAAGTTGACGCTGAAGCAGGTGCTGGCTCCGGCGATCGGGCTGGCGCGCGAAGGGTATTCGCTGAATTGGGAAGAGGCTCGCGATTTCCACGATAAATATCTGGCTGAGTTTGCCGAGTCGCGGCGCATCTTCCAGCGCGGTGGCAAGTACTATCAGCCCGGAGAGATTTTTCGGCAGCCTGATTTGGCGCGGACGCTGGAGCGGATTGCGGCGAAGCCCGATGACTTTTATCACGGCTCATTGGCGCGCGAGCTGGCGGCGACGATGCAAAAAGGCGGAGGGCTGATCACTGCCGACGATCTGGCGCACTATGAAGTGAAGGAGCGCGAGCCAATTCGCGGCACCTATCGCGGGTATGAGATCATCAGCGCGCCTCCGCCCTCTTCGGGCGGGACGGTTCTGATTGAAGCGCTGAACATTTTGGAAGGTTACGATCTTGCCAAGATGGAAGACCGCTCGGCGCAGTCGATTCATTACACAACCGAGGCGTTCCGGCGGGCGTTTTTCGATCGTGCGGAATTCATGGGTGATCCGGATTTCTCAAAGATTCCGGTGGCTCAGCTTATCGACAAGAGATATGGGACCGCCTGGCGGAATTCGATTGATGGTGATCATGCCAGCGCCAGCAAGGAACTGAAGCGTCCGGCAATTTTCAGTGAGCTTGAGCAATATGCTGCTACGCATCCGGGGCCAGAGGCGAATCGTGAGTCGCCGCATACCACGCACTATTCCGTGGTGGACGCGGAGGGCAACGCCGTTGCGGTCACGACGACCATCAATGACTGGTGGGGATCGCGAGTTACCGCCGAAGGGCTGGGATTCCTGATGAACGATGAGATGGACGATTTCTCCTCGAAGCCCGGCGTGCCCAATGCAGATGGGTTGATTCAGGGCGCGGCGAATGCCATTGGGCCGGGGAAACGGCCGCTATCGTCGATGACACCGACCATCGTGGTGCGTGATGGTAAGGCATTTCTGGTGCTGGGCTCGCCGGGCAGTTCGAAGATTATTACAACCGTCGCCAATGTTCTGATGGGCGTGGTGGATTACGGGATGAACATTCAGGAAGCGGTGAACGCTCCACGCTTTCATAATCAGTGGCTGCCCGACGTGTTGAATGTGGAGCGCTGGTTTTCGCCCGACACAGTACAGGCGTTGCGGAAAATGGGATATCACGTGCAGTTCGGTCTGCGGGAAGGATCGGATGCAGGCTCGTATTGGAGCGACGCGGAGTGCATTGCAATCGATGCGAAGAGTGGAGAGCGTTTGGGTGCGAGCGATGGGCGGAACAACGGGAAGGCAGTGGGATATTAAGAACATTGCTGATTGATGATTTTTGATTGTTGATTGAGAATCAAACCCGCGCGGAGTGTTTGGGGGTTCTAATCAACAATCAGCAATCATCAATCATCAATTTCCAATAAGGATCGAGCATGTTGAAAGCGGTATCAACTTATTTGTATGTGAAAGAGCGGCTGCATCCGGGAATTCTGGACGGTCTGGCGCGCAACGGAGTGCAGGCCATCGAAATTTTCGCGGCCCGGCAGCACATCGACTATGCCAACCGCAAGGCCCATGTAAAAGAGATCGCCGAATGGTTTCGTGGGAGCGGGGTTCCGCTCAATTCCGTGCACTCGCCGCTCTACGCCGATTATGAGTGGGGCCGTACTGGTGCCGATCCCATCAATCTGGCTTCCACGGACCGCGCGGGGCTGGTGGAAGCGACGGACGAGGTGAAGCGGGCTTTGGAAATCGCGGAGCAGATTCCATTCCGCTTTCTGGTGCAGCATCTGGGGCTGCCCAACGAAAGTTTCAGCGAGAAGAAATTTGAATCGGCGATGACTTCGATTGAGCATTTGCGCGCGTTTGCCAAGCCGCTCGGGGTGCGCATTCTCCTGGAAAATATTCCCAACGAGCTTTC
>JAUTWY010000330.1 GCA_030838305.1 Acidobacteriaceae bacterium | reverse complement strand
CAGAAGGCTTGATGGTGGCCAGATCCACGGTCCGGCCTTCCGTTTTGGAAACGACTTTATGTTTGACGACGAGAATGTCGCCAGTTTTGAATTCCATGCCGCGTTGCCGCAGCGCCTGCACGAACTTCTCGGCAAGCGAATCACCTGCTTTGATCTCGTCGGCGAGAGCGACTGGGATAAGCCGGATTTCGGTTTGCCATGCGCGCGCCGTGGGCTTCCTATTATTTGCCGCAGCAGGTTGCTTAGCGACGCGGCGTGGTGGGCTCACAGGCTATCCGTCCCCGTGGCAAGAAAGACATCGCGGAGTTTCCATCCGCGTATCAATTTCTGAGTGCGAGTTTCGCCGGGACGGTCGACGAGCTCTTGCAAGTCTGCAGGATTGTCCACGTCGAGCGCGATGCCCGGAAGGCGCAGTATCTGGCACGGTTTTTCAGTGGCTTGCGCCGCAGCGAGATGCGGTTTGAAGCTGTCGTTCCCGAAGCGCAGAGGAAACAGGTCTGCAGGGCGGCGGAAAACGGCATTGGTTCCGCGGCCGTCGCCGGCGGGCACGAGCACTGAGCCCTCTTGGGGAGCAATGGCGAGAATCTGATCGAGCTCGCCAGCATTAATCAGCGGGATATCCGCGGGAATGACGAGCGTGCTGTCGATACCGCGCGACACGCAGAGGCGCGTTGCCATTTCGATGGCCCCGGTTTCCCCGGGATTCGCAGGGTCTGGGATGATTGTGAAACCGTATTTCCTGGCAAGATCGATTGCGAACGGATCGCTGGTGACGAGCGCCACGGGCGGGCGGGGTTGCCAGGCCGCCACTGCGGACACAACATCCTGCAACATGGCTTGCGCCAGTTCCGTGCGAGCGGGCTGATCGAGCACGGCGGCAAGCCGCTGCTTTGCTCCCGACAGATTCTTGACAGGGATGAGGATCACGGCTGGTCGGCGGCGGCGCGGCTCGTCGATTTGTTAGAGCCAGATTTGTCAGTATCAGCTTGGTCAGAACCTAATCCGCGAATCGTATGCGAAAGGACGGTTCGAGCCAGCGCGGCCCGGTCCTCTGCCGAGCGCATGATGGTTTGCGCGCACTGCACGCGCAGGCCATTCTTGCGGAGCGCTTCCGCGGCGCGTGCATCGCGCGTGTCGCAGACGAGAAGGTCGAGAAAATCTTCGTACGCCTTGGCCACCCCAGCGATGGAGCAAGGCAATCCCTGAGCGGTCATGAGGATCCCGGCAGGTCCGGCAACCGGAGCATTTCCGACAATCGGACTCACAGCGGCAACCTTGCCGCGCGCGCTGTGTAGCGCTTCACGGATTCCAGGCACGGCGAGAATCGGGCCAATACTGGTGACAGGATTACTCGGAGCGATGATCACTGCGTCAGCGGAGACGATGGCTTCGATTACTCCGGGCGCGGCTTCGGCATCGCTCGCTCCCGCGAAGCGAACTGAGTTTACGGGATCCTGGTACCAGCGCTGCACGAAATATTCTTCGAAACTCAGCTCGCCGGACGGCGTATCCACCCGAGTCTCTACGCGCGAGTCGCTCATGGGAAGAATGCGCGCTTTCACACCTAGTTTGTCGCAGATCGCCGAAGTGGCTTCGGAAAGGGTTTTACCCTCTGCCAACAGGCGTGAACGCAAGAGGTGCACAGCCAAATCGCGGTCGCCAGTGTGAAACCACGTGGGTTCGCCAAGTTGTCCCATCGCTTGCAAGCAAAGAAAGGTATCGCCTTTGACGCCCCAGCCGCGTTCGCGGCTGAGCAGGCCAGACAAAACGTATGTGATGGAATCTATGTCTGGAGAGACGTAGAGTCCCCACCACAACAGGTCGTCGCCGGTATTGACCACCATTGTGATCTCTTCGGGCGGGATGACTTGACGGAGACCATCGACAAACTTGGCGCCGCCGGTTCCGCCGGTGAGCACACAGATCATGCGACCCTCGGTTCTCGGGCGAGGCCCTTACCGTTGACAGCAGCCCGAAGTTTCTCCGCCAGCAATCCAGAACGCGAGGCAATTCCTGGGACGAACTCGGGATAGACGGGTAATCGTTGACGCAACTGAAAGCCCTTGCTCTCAGTCCGCAGGCGCAACTGCTCGAGGTGCGGCCAGGGTTTTTCCGGATTGATGTAGTCGGGGGTCAGCGGCGAAATTCCTCCCCAATCGTTGATGCCCGCGTCCAGCAACTCTTCATAATACGGCGCATTCAGGTTGGGAGGCGCTTGAATATTGACGTTTGGCATTAACAAGCGAGCTACCGCCACGGTGCGCAGCATTTCTCCCTGGCTGGGTTCAGGCGCATCGGCCATGGGGATCTCAGCCTTGGCGCGGAAGTTCTGGACAATCACCTCCTGGATGTGGCCGTAACGTTCGTGCAATTCGCGGATGGCGATGAGAGTATCGACGCGGTCTTCCAGCGTTTCGCCGATGCCGATCAGTAAGCCTGTGGTGAAGGGAACGTGTTGCTTCCCAGCCTCTTCGATCGTGCGCCGGCGCTTGGCGGGAACCTTGTCAGGAGCGTTGTCGTGGGCCGCTCCTGGGGCAAGCAAATCACTGCTGGTAGTTTCGAGCATCAGGCCCATGCTGGGCGAGACGGCGGCCAGGCGGGAAATCCATTCTGCGCTAAGCAGGCCGGGATTCGGATGCGGCAGCAGGCTGGTCTCGCGCAGCACGAGCTCGCACATCGCTTCTAGATAGTGCAGCGTGGATTTGTAGCCGAGGTGTCGCAGAGTTTCCCGCATTTCGGGAAAGAGCAGTTCGGGTTTATCGCCTAAGCTAAAGAGGGCTTCGGTGCATCCGAGTTTCTCTCCGGCACGAGCGACAGCCAGCACTTCTTCCGGCGTCATAGTGTGTGCGCCGGGCTGTCCGGGGTCGCGGCGGAACGTGCAATAGCCGCAATAATCGCGGCAAAGGTTGGTCAGTGGCAAGAAAACTTTCCGCGAGTACGTGATAACGCGCGGTTTGAAATCTTCTTTTGCGGCGCGGGCAACGGCCAGCAGCGCGGGCAGATCGCCGTTGCCGCACCGAATCAGGCGCAGCGCCAGGTCGCGCGCGATGGGCGCTCCCGGCCGCACATCGATCCGCCCATCGCTGAGTACATCGACCAGGTCTGTGGCACGCGAAGGGCGATGATCTGGGGTGGTCGTTCTAATGGCAATTGAAGTCACGTCGCTCGCTTCCGTAAGCCTGCGGCTGCATCGAATCATACATGAGCGCCCACCTCGACCCGCAAGCGGCGTGATGATAATGTAGGCAGTCGCACCGGGAAATCGCAGATGGTTATGGGCCTGGCACCAGCCGAATTCCGCGAAGCCATGGGATGTTTCGCCACCGGCGTAACTATTGTTACGGTTGACCTGGATGGTGAAGTCCATGGCATGACTGCCAATGCGTTCGCTTCCGTGTCCATGGACCCACTGCTAATTCTGGTGTGTGTCGATCATAGGGCGCGCACTCATGCCCACCTGCATGCCAAGAAACGCTTTGGGATCAATATTCTGGCGGAGGGTCAGCGCCCGATTTCCGAATACTATGCGCGGCCGGTATACACTCACGAGCGCGCCGAACAGGAAGCCGGTGCGCGTTTCGACCGGACCGCTCAAGGGACGCCCATTCTGCATGGGGCTTTGGCATATCTGGACTGCAGACTTCAATCGGCGCAGGAAGCGGGCGACCACACCATCTTTATTGCTGAGGTAGAAAACGTTGTGGTTCGCCAAGGCGAGCCACTGCTGTTTTTCCGGGCCCAGTATCGCAAGATCGGGAAAGAAGTGGCAGGGGAAAGACAAAAAAAGGGCCCGGCGCCTTCTGAGGGGGTTGCCGGGCCCGAGGGACTCACAGACGTTTGAACCATATTTGCCGGATTGGCCGGTCGATGACAAGGTTAGACGTCACACTTTCATTGTGACGGATGTCACAGACAAAGCAGGCAGGATGTGCTTTCACAACTGCCACTTTTGTGGTGAGCGGGCATCCAATTACGTGAATCGTTAACCAGGTTGGTGGATGATTTCTTGAAGTGGGGCAATATTCATGGCAGAAAAAATGGTAAAGAATGAGTCTGAGTGGAAGAAGCAGCTTACGCCGGAACAATATCGTGTGACCCGGGAAGCCGGAACTGAACCGGCCTTTACGGGAAAGTATTGGAAGACCAAGGATGCGGGAACGTATCACTGCGTTTGCTGCGGTGAGCCGTTGTTCGATTCCTCGACAAAGTTCGATTCAGGGACCGGTTGGCCGAGTTTCTTCAAGCCGGCGGATGAGGGCAAGGTCGAGCAACACAAAGACTCGAGTTATGGGATGGTCCGTACGGAGGCGCGTTGCGCTCATTGCGGAGCTCATCTGGGGCATGTGTTTGAGGATGGTCCTGCGCCGACCGGGTTGCGCTATTGCATGAATTCCGCTGCGCTGGACTTAAAGCCGAAGGAAAAGAAATAACTCTCCTGCTGAGATCCAGCCACATAAAACGTCGCGCAACAAAAAGGGTCACGCGGTGGCGTGCCCCTTGTTTTTGCTTCAAAGTCTACGTTTAACTTTACGCGTGGGTGGCGGCGGCCTTGGCGTGCTCTGTTTTCGGTGTTTCCGCTGCTTTGGCCGGAGCCTGCTGTTTGCGCTCGCTGCTTCGCACCTCAATGCCGCCCTTCAGCACGGCACCATCTTCTACGCTGATGCGGACGGTGGAAACGTCTCCTGTGACCGAGCCTTCGCTGCGGATATCCACGCGGTCGCTGCATTCAATGTTGCCGCTCACTTTGCCCATCACCACAACTTCCCGGGCGATGATGTTGGCCACCACGCTGCCGTTGCGGCCGATGGTAACGCGGTTGTCCGGCAGAGTGATCTTGCCTTCGATGCGGCCATCGATGTAGAGCGCTTCCGCACCGCTGAGTTCGCCCTTAATCACGAGCGATCTGCCAATCGTAGCCTGCTCGACAGGAGCACTGACCGTCTTTACCGGAGTGAAAGTGTTGGGGTTCGAAGCGGGCTGATTGGACTTGCCGCCAAATGTGTATTCCGAGGGCTGGAGCATTCGCAACCTTCCTTAGCTGCCGCAGGCGGCCCATCCTGTTGCTGCCGCAATGCGCTGGGTCTGGGATTTGGGCCTCTGGTTGTTCGTGCCCCTTCGGCCATGGTCACTATCGCACACAGGTAAGTGTTACTACGAGATTACGGAAGAGACTGTACGATTGGGGCAGGGCCAGATAGTCGGTTAGTCGGCTTCCTGCAAGGATTGGCTGAGATCTTCCCACTCTTTGAGCAGCTCAGCTTGGGTTGTTTTATGCTGTTCCAGTTCCTGCGCCTGGCGCTGGCTCTCGTCGGCGCTCACAAAATCCTGCATGGCGGTTTCACAGTTCGCAATCACGGTCTCGCCACGATTTATTTGCGCTTCCAATTCGTGGATGCGATCTTCCATCTTCTTGCGCTTGATGGGATTCATGCGCCTCGTCTTGGCGGCAGGCTCGGTTGAGGGTTGATTGCCGTTTGTGGGGGGAGTCGCGGGTTCAGTGATCTTTAACTGCTGGCGGATGGCCTCATTCTGCTTCTCGCTTCCCCCCTGTTTGCGCCAGAGATAGTCTTCGTAGTTGCCGGGATAGACTTCGACCTTGCCGTCTCCAATCTCGAAGACTCGGGTGGCCAGTTTGTCGATGAAATAGCGGTCGTGCGAAACAAAGACGATCGTGCCGGAGTACTCCATGAGCGCATCCAGCAGCACGTCTTTGGCGCGCAAGTCCAGATGGTTGGTGGGCTCATCCAGCAGCAAAAAGTTCGCCGGATGAAGGAGCAATCGCAGCAAGGCATAACGCCCGCGCTCGCCGCCGGAGAGCACTGCAATCTTCTTGAAAACGTCGTCTTCGGAGAAAAGGAAACAGCCAAGCAAGCTGCGCAGTTCGGTCTGTGTGGAGCGCGGAGACGCCGCCCCCAGGTCGTCAATCATGCGTGCGTCCGCATCGAGTTCTTTGTATTGATCTTGCGCGAAGTAGTCGGCTTCGACGTTATGGCCGAGTTTGAATTCGCCACACGTCAGTGGCTCCGCGCCGGCAAGCAGCTTGATCAGCGTGGATTTGCCCGCCCCGTTCACCCCGACGAGAGCAATGCGGTCCCCCTTCTCAATCATGAAGCTCACGTCGCGAAATACCTCTTTTTCGCTGCCGTTATTCCCGGCCTTGGCTGGATAGCTTTTCGCCACTCCGACGAACTCGGCAACGATCCGTCCACTCGGCTTCGGCTGTGGAAAGGAAAAATGAATTGTCTTCTCTTCGGGTGGGATCTCAATGCGTTCGATCTTTTCCAGTTCCTTGATACGGCTCTGCACCTGCTTGGCTTTGGTCGCCTGATAGCGAAAGCGATTGATGAATACTTCCAGTTGCTCAATCCGGTCGCGCTGGTTGCGGTAGGCAGCCTGCAACTGTTCGTTGCGCTGTGTCTTCTGCGTCAGAAACTTGCCGTAGTTTCCGGTATAGAACCAAAAGCGCTTGTTCCAGATTTCCGCGATTTTGTTTACTGTCACGTCGAGAAAATAACGGTCGTGCGAGATGAGCACGAAGGCGTGTGGATAATTGTGCAGATACTCTTCCAGCCAGTTGCGCGCCTCCAGATCGAGGTGGTTGGTAGGCTCGTCCAGCAATAGCAGATTGGGTTTCTGCAACAGGAGCTTGGCGAGCGCCAGGCGCATTTGCCAGCCGCCAGAAAATTCGTCTGTTTGCCGCTCCCAGTCCTCTTTTCGGAACCCAAGCCCCATCAGGACTCGGCCGACTTCAGCCTCAATCGAATAACCATCGCGCGTCCGGAACTCATGCTCCAGGCTGTGATAGCGGTCGGCGACGTCGGCATATTCTGGGCTCTCATGATCGAGTTCGGAGATGCGATGAGTCAGCGTTTCCAACTCGCGCTCCATCGCATGCAGTTCCGTGAATACTCCCATGCATTCCGCGAACACAGTGCGTCCGGAGAGCGACAGCCCATCCTGCGGCAGATAGCCAGCGGTGGTTCCCTTGGCGACGATCAGCGAGCCGTAATCCAGTGTGTCCAGACCGGCGAGAACCTTCATCAGCGTGGATTTCCCGGTACCGTTTGCGCCCACCAGACCGATCCGGTCGCGCGGCGTGATGAGCCAGTCGGTGTTTTCAAAAAGAAGTTTGTGGCCGAAACGTTTTCCGGCGACTGAAAGCTGAATCATGGGCTGGATTCATCGTCTCACAAAAGGGGCAGTACCGAGTACCGAGTGCGGAAGATAACTTAGGAGTGCGCAGCAGCGCGTGCATTGCGGCTTTCTGGATCGGGCTTCAAGGGCATGCTGCGGATGGTTATGCTCTCGAGCGCGCGATCAATCACCGCTTCCAGTTCCCGCGCGTATTTCACTTCGCGGCCTTTAGCCAGCCGCTGCCGTGCTTCTTCGGGGCTGAACCAGGTCGGCTTTCGCTGCGGCTCATCGGCGCGGCGCAACTCACGCACTTCCATCAGGAAGGCTTTCACCACAAATTCCTGCACGCCAGTTGGCTGCCAGAACACACCCTTGGAGTGAATGTAGAGATGAAAGTGGCGAGGATCGATGGTGCCCAAGGCTCCGGCTTCTTCCGCAGCCTCGCGTTGCGCGGCCTGGCTGTGCGACATCCGCCCCTCTGTGCACCCTTTAGGGAACGTCCACTTATTTCCGCCGTTCGTATTCACCAGCAGGAATTCCACCGTGGTACCGCGCTTGCGGTAGCAGACTGCTGCTACCTGCAGCGGCAGCGACTTCGAAACGCGCGGTGAACCCATGGCGGCCATCTCCTGAGTAGATGCTGATCGCTGGTTAGATGTTACTTGTAAGATATTTCAAGAATGTTAACGTGCAACAAAAATTGTGCAGCAGGGTTGTTACTGTGGTTACCAAAACAGGAAAAGAACCTCAAAGACCGCGCCCATACACAGGAATTGCCGCGCCCGTCACGTCCTTCCCGGCATCCGACGCCAGCCACGCAATCAAACTGGCTACCGACGTGGGTTCGACCCACTGCGCGACATTCGCGCCCGGCATGTCTTTTCGGTTGGCGGGGGTGTCGATCGTCCCCGGCAGGATGACGTTCGCGGCAATGCCGGCGTCTTTATTTTCCAGCGCGACCGTCTTCATCAGCGACACCAGCGCCGCCTTCGACGCGCTGTAAGCTCCAACCTTGGGGCCGGGATCTTCGGCGGCACGGCTGCCGATCGCGACGATGCGCCCTCCGCCGGCCTTGCGCATTTCAGGAATCACCGCGCGCAGGACGTGAAACGCGCTATTCAGGTTCGCGTCGAACATGCGCTGCCAGGTGGCGTCATCGGTTTCGGCAACGGTCTTCCCGCC
>JAUTWY010000301.1 GCA_030838305.1 Acidobacteriaceae bacterium | reverse complement strand
GGACGATCATGATTTCCAAATCGTAAAGACTTACGGCCAGGCGGTGCCGGAGATTCGCGACACAAAGAAGAAAGGCAAGGAAGAACACCTTTACCCAAAGTTCACCACCTGGCGCGAGCAGGTCGATAACCAGTACTGGTTTCCAACCTTCACGCGCGCCGACGATACCCTGCACTTCAATACGGGCGACATTCACATTCGCGAGATCGTGAAGTATGAGGACTACAAGCGGTTCGGATCGAATGTAAGGATTTTGTACGAGGGGAAAGAAGTGCCGAAGGGGGATCAGAAGGCGCCGCAGAGCCCGGATCAGAAGCCGGACCAGAAGAAGCCAGACGACCCGCCGAAGTCCCAGCCGCCGCAGAAGTAAGTTTCAGTAGATCAGCTGTCGGCCAACACCAAGGTCCCTCGCTGCGCTCGGGATGACAACTGAGAAATCGGTTCCGTGTGCGCCTGCGTTTTGACTGAGAGCTGAAAGCCAACCGCTAATAGAACAGATACTTCCTCCACTTATCATCCGACCTGCCCATCAACCGCATGATGTGGCGGCTAGTGTGGAGGTTGAAGGCGCGGGGCTCGCGCATCAGCTTCATGCCGGCTTCGAGAGGAGACTGGTTGCCCTTGCGGCGATTGCAGGTATGACAGCAGGCCACAAGATTCTCCCAGGTAGAGGAACCTCCGCGAGAGCGGGGAGTGACGTGATCCAGAGTCAACTCGCCTGACGGCAACACAGTCGCGCAGTACTGGCAGGTGTTGCGATCGCGCAGCAAGATGTTTTTGCGCGACAAGGCTCGGCTCTGGTGTGGGATGCGGCGATACTCGAGCAGGCGGATCACCGAAGGCACACGGATGGCGATGCGCGCCGCATGCAGGAAGTGTCCATTTTCTTCTTCCGTCATCGCAACGCCCTTGAGTACCAGAACTAAAGCTCGGCGGGCGGCACAAACGTTGATCGGTTCGTAGGATGCATTTAACACGAGGACCGGCGCGTGCAGCGTGTTGCCGTTGCTGTCGCGATGCATGGCCGCCGACGCGAACAGGCCGGCGGCATGCCTGCCTGTTGGTCCAGCCTCGGGTTCGAACCTGGCTGACACTCTGCTCGTCTCCTAAACCTTTCCGCTAAACGCTGGAACCGCTTTCCCACTTTCTGCGCGGGCTTAAGCCCACTGATTTAGATGCCCTTTCCGAGGAACGCGTCAGCGTCAACCGCCAGCCGCACGAGCTAACGGGATCTCCCGAACATCGGGCGCTGCTTCCTCCTGGTCATTCCCTTGTCGTTGCCTGATCTCAACATGCTGGGCCGAAACCTTGAGGGTGCGGGCGACGGTCGCGACCCAGATCTTGGTTGCGCCTGCACGGCGCAGAACTCGCGCGCACTCTGAAACGGTCGCGCCAGTTGTGTAAACATCATCCACCACCAGCACCTCGCGGCCGACGACCGCTTCGGGTTGTGCAATCCGGAAGGCACCGCGTAAATTTTGGCGGCGCTGATGGCTGGGGAGTCCGATTTGCGAAGCCGTGTCGCGCTTTCTTTCGAGAACTCCAGCACACAACTGCAACCTATCTCCCGAGCCTCTGACTCTCATTGCGGCGCGCGCGATTAGTTCCGCCTGGTTGAAGCCGCGTTGGCGAAGCTTGGTGCGGTGCAGAGGCACGGGAATCACGGCGATGGAATCCGCCGGGAAATCAGGCTCCAGCGTGGCGATGGCCTCCGCCAACATGCGTCCGAGGACGTTCGCTGCCGGTCGCACGCCGCCATATTTCAGCAGATGGATCAATTCGCGCAACCCGCTTTCATAGCTGCCGTAAGCAGCCGCACGCGCAAATGCTGGTTCGATGCGGCGACAGAGCCCGCAACGGGCTTCGTCCTCGGCCCCGGCGAATGCGTAAGAGGAAAATAATCGCTCGCCACAAATGGTGCACACTCCGCCCGAAATAGGGCGCATGGCGTCGAGGCATTCCTGGCAAAGCGGGAGGCGCGAAATCTCTACTAAAGGGGTCCCACAGATGCGGCAATCGGAAGGAAATAAAACGGCGAAGAGACTCCTGGCAATCTGGCCAGCCCAACCGTGGCCAACCCGGGCAAGGCCGGGGCGGGCAGCAATAGGAAGGCCTGCCACTGCAGCTTTGGCCTGGCTAGCCCGAGTTCTGTCCTCACTACTGCTGAAGACGGCCTCCGTATTGCCCGCGGGAAAATTTCTAGGCGGGCGATTCTGCAATTACCTTCTTTGCTAGCAGTATAACGGCGGCCGGGTCTGCTAAGCAACGTTACGGTTGGACCGCGTTACCGGGGTCGGCATCTTCTTGATCGCTTCCGGGAGTCGCTCCTTCAAGGGCATGAACGCCAAACGATAGTCCCGCCGGAAGCACTCGGCGCAGCGCACCGGCTGCAGAAGAAAAATCGGCAGAAGATAACGCTCAGAAAACGTGCGGCGGCGAGAGCTGAAACCGGTATCGCTGCCACAATCGTAACAGTGAAATTCAAGGTATTTCTGAAACCAGAGTTGCTTGGGGGGATTTCCTATCACACTACACCTCCGGCTAGGGGAATACGAGGACGCAAAGAGCTACTTGTATTTATATTATCAATATCCCGGGGCACAAGTCACCTCTGGATGATCTCGATTGGGTGAACCCGATCCGGGCTATAGAGCGGTCCAAGGTGGACCTGGTGGACCTGGTGGACCTTGTGGACCTC